>NZ_CAWMRY010000007.1:0-141682 GCF_963870295.1 Aeromonas sp. ANP5
AACAGATTCTTTCTGGCAAGGCTAAATTCCATGTTTTTTTGATAAAAGCGCACAACCGTTCAAACAACAAACAAAAAGAATAAAACTTGAACTGAATCACACATTCTTGAGGCAGATGACCGTCAAGTACCCCTCCCCTTCAACTCATATAAGCCATTTCGGATTGTTGACGCGCCAGCCAAAGCTCCTCCATCTCCAACAAGGTTTGATAGATTTTCTCCGCCTGCTCTGGTCGGCTGAACAGATAGCCCTGCCCATACAAGTGGATGTCAGTCAGAGATCGCAGTACATCCAACTGAGCCTGTGTCTCAATACCTTCACACACCAGACTCTTGCCCAGCATGGATCCCATCCGACAAATATTGGCGACCAGTTCGGATGCCTCCATTGAGGTGTCAATGCCTTGTATAAAGGAGCGATCGATCTTCACCTTGCTGACCGGTAACTTTTGCAGATAACTCAAAGATGAATAACCAGTACCAAAATCGTCCAATGCTAACAGCACCCCCTGCTGATTGAGATCCTGCATCAGTTGCAGCGAGTTCTTCACTTCCCGCATGGTGGTATCTTCCGTGACTTCCAAGACCAGGCTACGGGCAGGCAGGTGGTGCTCCATCAATGCCTTGGCCACCAATTTGAGCAAATTACGCTGGTACATGCCTGGCGAGATATTCACACACATTTGCAGATCAACCATACCAAGCTGGTGCCACTGATAGAGCTGCTCGCAAGCTGTGTTCAGCACCCAGCTCCCAACCCGTTCGGCAAGCTGGAACTCCTCGGCCACCATGATCACTTCGTTTGGCGGAATGAAGCCGAGTTCCGGATGCCGCCAGCGCAGCAGAGCCTCGACAGCTTCGCAGCGACCACTCTCTAGATTGACGATGGGTTGGTAATAGAGTTCTAGCGCATTGTGTTCCAGCGCCATGATCATGTCCGACGCCAGATGTTTGCGCCGCGCCGTCTCGTTGAGCAGGGAGTTATCGTAAATCACATAGGGGACATGGGTCTTGCGACTATGGAACAAGGCCTGTTCCGCACGACTCAACAGCTCCTGAGTCTTGTCGCTGTCCATCGGATAGAAGGCAATCCCGATCCCGACTTCAAGCCGGAAGGGATAGTTGTCATAGACGATATCTTGCTTCAGAGCATGCAGCAATCGCGCTACCAGCTCCCTGACCTGACGCAGATCGCTGCTGCCACGCTGAATAATGGCAAATTGATCTCCTCCCAGACGTCCGCTCCACTCGCCCTCTTCACAGAGCACTCTGATCCGGGTGGCAAACTCACAAAGCAGATAATCACCGGTGTCATAGCCAAACTTGCTGTTGATATCCCTGAAGTCGTTGATATCGACCAGCACCAGTCCAAACGGCACTTCCTGTGTGGCGTACAGCTCCATCCGCTCCAGCAAAGCAACCCGGTTGGACAACCCGGTCAGCGGATCCCGTCTGGCCGCTCTGAAATGGCGACGCCCTTCATATATAAGCAGCATGCTGAGTAGCAGCACTGACATGACCAGACCGGAGACCATCAGCAACAAGGCATTGCGCAATTGGCCAAAATGGCGATCGTTCTCGGAATAGACGTTAATGTTCTTCTGCATCACAGAAGCGAGGGAGTAGGAGAGCGGCTCTTGCAGCGGGGCAAGGCGCATCATGATCTGCTGATAGTCAGATGCCCCGCTTTGCAACTTGGTGATGTCGGGCTCTATTTGGCGAATATTGGTTTCAATCAGCTGCACCAGACGCAAGGTTTTCTGCTTGTCCTGCATGCTCTTGCGCAGCTGGCCGCTCAACAGGATGGGCGTTCTGCTCCAGAGAATGTCATAACGCAACATCAAGGTGTCATGATCAATCCCGCCATAGTGATAGACCTCTACCGCATTGAGGAAACGACCGAGCTCCAGCTGTAACTGCATCAGCGCCCAGGAGACATCATAGGTGTATTTCTCCATCGCTCTGGTCGCATTCTGGATCTGCATCAGGCAATAGAGGGTGCTCCCGGTAAACAACAGGATGGATACATACAGAATGACGAGCAGTGGCCACGCCCTGGTCTTTCCTTTCACCCCATGCTCCCGTGCTGTTTTTATCAGTGCTGAATGTCTATCAAATCCAGCTGCCAGATCATCATGTCGGTATATTCGGATCGCTTCAATTCCGGATATTGATCAAGAGGCAGCATAAACCAGACCGGCCCCTTGTCACGCACCCGCATGACAGCACCATTGTCTTGCCAGGCAAGGATAGGGTCATATTTGGCGACCTTGTCCCATTCAATGCGGATCTGGAAACTGTTCAATGCCGTCAACGTAATGGTCTTGCCATCCGCACCGACTGCAGCCAATACATCGGCCAGTTTTGGGCCTCTGTAGGTGTGCGGCTTATCCACCCACGGGTTGCCGGTCACTATCTCATGTTGCGGCAGAGCCTGCAGTTTGGCCAGATCAAACAACACCTTACCATCAACTTCGTCTGCCGACCTGATGTTACCACCCACTTTCAGGATCACCGGCCCAGTCAGCGCCTCAGCAGCCATCACCGGCATGATGACCAATGAACACAGTAGTGTCAGCCAACCAAACATTTTCATATCGCCCCCAAATTTGCTGTCTCAACAGACTCAGTTTAGCCAGATATAAAAAAACGGCTCGCCTTGAGCGAGCCGTTTGTCAAACAGAGCAAGGGGGATGATTACATCATGCCCATGCCACCCATGCCGCCCATGTCAGGCATGGCAGGGGTATCTTTCTTCGGCAGTTCGGTGACCATGCACTCGGTGGTGATCATCAGACCGGCGATGGAAGAGGCAAACTGCAGGGCGGAGCGGGTTACCTTGGTCGGATCCAGGATACCCATGGCCAGCATGTCGCCATACTGTTCGCTGTAAGCGTTGTAACCGAAGTTACCTTCGCCGTTCTTCACTGCATTGGCAATGACGGAGGCTTCTTCACCGGCGTTGATGACGATTTGACGCAGCGGGGCTTCCATGGCGCGCAGGGCAACCTTGATACCAACGTTCTGGTCTTCGTTGTCACCGCGCAGACCCGCCAGTTTGGCAGCAACGCGAACCAGCGCAACACCACCACCGGCAACCACGCCTTCTTCAACCGCGGCGCGGGTAGCGTGCAGGGCATCTTCAACGCGTGCTTTCTTCTCTTTCATCTCGACTTCGGTGGCTGCGCCAACCTTGATCACGGCAACACCGCCAGCCAGCTTGGCTACGCGCTCTTGCAGCTTCTCACGATCGTAGTCGGAAGAGGTCTCTTCGATCTGCTGACGGATCTGGGCAACACGGCCTTCGATCACACCGGCATCACCCACGCCATCGATGATGGTGGTGTTCTCTTTGGTGATGACGATGCGCTTGGCACGACCCAGATCTTCCAGAGTCGCTTTTTCCAGCTCCATGCCAACTTCTTCAGAGATGACGGTACCGCCAGTCAGTACGGCGATATCCTGCAGCATGGCCTTGCGACGGTCACCGAAGCCAGGCGCCTTGACGGCAGCCACCTTCACGATACCGCGCATGGTGTTGACCACCAGAGTGGCCAGGGCTTCGCCTTCCACGTCTTCAGCAACAATCAGCAGCGGCTTGCCAGCTTTGGCAACGCCTTCCAGCACCGGCAGCATTTCGCGGATGTTGGAGACTTTCTTGTCAACCAGCAGGATGAACGGGTCGTCCAGTTCAACGGAACCGGTCTCTTGCTTGTTGATGAAGTAGGGGGACAGGTAGCCGCGGTCGAACTGCATACCTTCAACAACTGCCAGCTCATCTTCCAGACCCTGACCATCTTCAACGGTGATGACGCCATCGCGACCCACTTTGTCCATGGCTTCGGCAATCAGCTTGCCCACTTTCTCGTCGGAGTTGGCGGAGATGGTGCCCACCTGAGCGATGGCATTGCTGTCGGCACACGGCTGGGACAGAGCTTGCAGCTCGGCAACAGCAGCCACAACGGCCTTGTCGATACCGCGCTTCAGATCCATCGGGTTCATACCGGCGGCAACGGCTTTCAGACCTTCGTTGACGATAGCCTGAGCCAGAACGGTTGCAGTAGTGGTACCGTCACCGGCGGCATCGTTCGCCTTGGAAGCCACTTCCTTGACCATCTGGGCGCCCATGTTCTGGAACTTGTCTTCCAGCTCGATTTCGCGCGCAACAGAAACACCATCTTTAGTGATGGTCGGGGCGCCGAAGGACTTGTCCAGCACCACGTTGCGGCCTTTCGGGCCCAGAGTCACCTTGACGGCATCAGCCAGGATGTTTACGCCTTCCAGCATCTTGATGCGGGCTTCGTTACCAAACTTAACGTCTTTAGCTGCCATTTTTCTTCAATCCTTAAATCAATTCGGGGAAAAGGAGGATGGATTACTCTTCGACAATCGCCAGGATGTCGGTTTCGGAGAGGATCAGGACGTCCTGACCATCCAGCTTCTCGGTCTTAACACCGTAGCCTTCGTTGAAGATAACCTTGTCACCAACCTTCACGGCCAGCGCTTTGACTTCGCCATTATCCAGGATGCGACCAGTCCCCACGGCAAGCACTTCACCACGGGTGGACTTCTGGGCCGCAGTACCAGTCAAGACGATACCGCCGGCAGATTTGGCTTCAGCTTCGATGCGCTTGATGATGACGCGGTCGTGCAGTGGACGAATTTTCATCGATAACTCTCCCAAAATGAGTCTCATTGTTGCTTTGAGGAATGGCCGTTCCAGGCCAAATTAGATATGTCCCTGATGTGGGGCAGAGTTGCTAACCCTTCAAGGGCAAATACAAAAAAAATTTTTTCACGTACTATAAACATCTTCGATGGTTCAGCCATGTCCGCACTCTGGAGCAAGGTCGGTTCAAGCCGCCCGGTTTCCATGCCAGAACCTTCAAAGCCAGCTGTAGAGACGAGCCCTTGACCCGCACCAACCCCATGCTGACAGCCCCTATTCCAGTCGTACTGCGCCAGATGACGGGCCCCATGATCTTCGGCATCATCGCCATTCTGGCCTTCAATCTGGTCGATACCTTTTTTATCGGCATGCTGGGCACCGAAGCACTGGCGGCCATCAGTTTTACCTTTCCTGTCACCTTTGTGGTCACCTCGCTGGCGATGGGATTGGGCGCCGGACTATCCGCGGTGATCGGTCATACCCTGGGGCAGGGTAAACATGATGAAGCGGCCCATCTCGCCACCGACAGCCTGTTTCTGGCGGTGATCATGGTGGCCCTGCTCTCCGCTGGGGGGGCTCTCACCATCAAGCCTCTGTTTACTCTGCTGGGGGCCAGTGCCGAGCTTATCTCCCTCATCCATGACTACATGCTGATCTGGTATCTCACCGTCCCCATGCTGGTGCTGCCCATGGTGGGCAATGCCGCCATCCGGGCGACCGGCGATACCAAAACCCCCAGCCTGGTGATGGCAGTAGCCGGGCTGGTCAACGGGGTACTGGATCCTCTGTTGATCTTCGGTATCGGCCCCTTTCCAGAATGGGGGATCCGCGGGGCAGCCATCGCCACCTCTATCTCCTGGTTGATGGCGATGCTGGTCAGCCTCTATATCCTACGTCATCGGGAGGGCTTGCTGCTGTGGCGTCTCTCGCCGCGGGCGCGGTTGCTATATCACTGGCGGGCCTTGCTCCATGTCGCCGTCCCCGCCTCTTTTACCAATATGCTCAACCCCTTGGCCAATGCGGTGCTGATGACGATCTTTGCGGGTCTGGGTACCGAGGTGGTGGCCGCTTACGGCGCTGCGTCGCGGGTCGAGGCGCTGCTGCTGATCGTGATGATGGCCCTTGCCTCCGTACTGGCCCCTTTCATCTCGCAAAACTGCGGCGCCGGCAATCCGGCCCGGGCCAAAGCCGCACTTCAGAGCTGCCTGCGCTTTGCCCTGCTGTTCCAGCTCGCCATCTATGGCCTGACCTGGCTACTGGCGCCACTCATCGCCAATCTGTTCAGCGATCATCCGCAGGTCATTCGCCTGATTATTCTCTATCTGCATCTGGTGCCGATCGGTTACGGCTTTCAGGGCATGGTGATGCTGCTGGCCTCGGCACTCAATGGCGTGCGAGCATCCAGTATTTCGTTCTTGTTCAACGGATTGCGACTGTTTGGTTTTCTGTTGCCAGGAGCCTGGCTGGGGGCAAAGCTGGGGGGAGAACAGGGGATCTATCTAGGAATACTGCTGGCCAATCTGGCGGCGGGCACCCTCGCGTGGTGGTATGCCCGACACCGCTTCGAGGCGCTGTGCCATCAGGGCAAACCCTGATTCAGTCACTCGCCTCGGGTTTTCGTCTCGTCGATTACTCTTTACGCTCAAATTCGCCTTCGATGGTGGTGCCGCCCTGCTTGGCGTTCTCCAGATGATCATCGGATGGTGCGCTGCCAAACGGCGATTGAGTACGCTGGAAACCGCCCATCTGCATCCGGAACTGGTTGCTGCCGATCAGCTTGTCGGCCAGTTTGTTGCGCAGCCAGGGCTGCAGCAGCAGGATCCCGAAAAAGTCGGTGACAAAACCCGGAATGATCAGCAGCAAGCCAGCTAATGCCAGCATCATGCCCCCCATCACCTCACGGCCCGGCATCTCGCCCATCTGCATCTTTTGCTGGGCGCTGAACAGGGTTTTGATCCCTTCACTGCGCACCAGCGAGGAGCCCAATACCGCGGTCAGTATGAGCAAGCCGACAGTCGGCAGCGCCCCGATTACCGAGCCGACCTCGATCATCACGGTGAGCTCCAGCACAACCAGACCCAGCAACAACAGAAACAACTTGCCCATATCCACTCCAGCACCGGTAAATTGAGAAAAAGTGGCGCCCATCCAACGATGGCCAGAGGCCATTTTGCCGCCCCGTCATCACCACTTTCTGCCCTGAATAAATGGGGGCAGCCCCCCTCTTTTCAAGTTGGTCAACTGACACCTACGTCATCAGCAATCTAAAAAACCAGCAAAAAGCCACAAAAACTTATAAAAATCATCACGATAAAAACTTCATAACATATGTGTACTTTTCTCAAAGTAATTTGAAAATGTCGCAAATTTAGTGATCCACCTCTAATAACCGATACCTCAATTGGAGTAGTATATTGATTAGTTTTTCGGGAGGTCATTCTCCCAACCGCCCCACTCGATGTGTGGTGCTTCAGGATGAGCTGTGCGCAAGGAACTCGCGACCACTCGGTGAGGATTTTTCCATTTATCTGATTTCTGAGGCATTACAATGAGCGACATCAAGAACGTCCGCATTGAAGAAGACCTGCTGGGCACCAAAGAAGTTTCCAATGATCTCTACTACGGTGTGCACACCCTGCGCGCTGTCGAGAACTTCAAGATCAGCTCTCAGAAGATTTCTGACGTTCCGGAATTCGTCCGCGGTATGGTGCTGACCAAGAAGGCCGCTGCGCTGGCAAACGGTGAACTGGGTACCATCCGTCCTGAAATTGCTGACAAGATCGTAGAAGCCTGCGACCTGATGCTGAACACCGGCAAATGCTTCGACCAGTTCCCGGTCGACGTTTACCAAGGTGGTGCCGGCACCTCCGTCAACATGAACACCAACGAAGTACTGGCCAACATCGCCCTGGAAATCATGGGTCTGGAGAAAGGCCGTTACGACGTCATCAACCCGAACGACCACGTCAACAAGTGCCAGTCCACCAACGATGCCTACCCCACCGGTTTCCGCGTTGCTGTGGTAAACAGCACTGACGTGACTCTGCACGCGCTGGAGCACCTGATCGCGGCATTCGATGCCAAAGCGAAAGAGTTCAAAAACATCCTGAAGATGGGTCGTACCCAACTGCAAGATGCGGTACCGATGACCCTGGGTCAGGAGTTCCACGCGTTCGCCGTGACCCTGCGTGAAGAGATCAAGTCCATCAAGCGTTGCCAGGAGCTGCTGCTGGAAGTGAACCTGGGCGCGACCGCTATCGGTACCGGTCTGAACACTCCGCCCGAGTACTCTGCACTGGCTATCAAGCGTCTGGCCGAGATCACCGGTCGTGCCTATGTGCCGGCAGAAGACCTGATCGAAGCGACCTCCGACTGTGGCGCCTACGTCATGCTGCACGGCGCCATCAAGCGTCTGGCCATGAAGCTGTCCAAGATCTGTAATGACCTGCGTCTGCTCTCCTCCGGCCCGCGCACTGCACTGAAAGAGATCAACCTGCCGGAAATGCAGGCGGGTTCCTCCATCATGCCGGCCAAGGTCAACCCGGTTATCCCGGAAGTGGTCAACCAATCCTGCTTCAAGGTATTCGGTAACGACATCACCATCACCTTCGCCGCCGAAGCCGGTCAGCTGCAGCTGAACGTCATGGAGCCGGTGATTGGTCAGGCGATGTTCGAATCCCTGAGCCTGATGGAAAAAGCCTGTATTTCCCTGCGCGAGAAGTGCGTGGAAGGTATCACCGCCAACCCGGAAATCTGCATGAATCACGTGCTGAACTCCATCGGTATCGTGACCTACCTGAACCCCTTTATCGGCCACCACGAAGGGGATATCGTCGGCAAGATCTGTGCCCAGACCGGCAAGAACGTCCGTGAAGTCGTTCTTGAGCGCGGTCTGCTGAGCGCCGAGCAGCTGGACGAAATTCTCTCCATCGAGAACCTGATGAACCCGCAATACAAAGCCAAGCGTTTCACCCGCGAAGCTGCCGTATAAGCGAGTGTGGGCCGGGATCTTCCCGGCCCATAAAGTCAGTTCCCGATTGGTCTTTATCCCCAGCCCGATCGGGAATTGGCTTTTTGCCAAATAAAAACCAAAAACTAAAAAATGGAGTTATCGCTATGATTGGAATCGAGTTACTTGTCGTGCTCGCCGCTATCTATCTGGGGGCCCGGATAGGCAGCATCGGCATCGGCTTTGCCGGTGGTCTGGGGGTACTGGTATTGACGTGGGGTCTGGGCATGCCCATCCCGAGCGATCAACTGGTCAGCTACATCCCTTGGGATGTGATCATGATCATCGCGTCCGTCATCTGTGCCATCGCCTGTATGCAACTGGCTGGCGGGATGGACTACCTGGTTTCTCTGGCTGAGAAAGCGCTGCGCAAGAACCCCAAATACATCACCTTCGCCGCTCCGGTGGTTACCTATCTGATGACCATGCTGGCCGGTACCGGTCATACCGCCTTCTCCACCCTGCCGGTGATCGCTGAAGTGGCCAAAGAGCAAGGGATCCGCCCATCCCGTCCGCTCTCCATCGCGGTTGTCGCCTCCCAGATCGCCATCACAGCTTCCCCGATCTCTGCCGCTGTGGTTGCCTTCTCCGGCATGCTCGAGCCGTTTGGTGTTGACTACCTGACCCTGCTGGCCATCTGCATCCCCTCTACCTTCCTGGCCTGTATCCTGGGCGCCTTCATTGCCAACATGATGGGCAAACCGCTGGATCAGGACGAAGTCTATCTGGAGCGTAAAGCCAAGGGTCTGATCAAACTGCGTGGTACTACCAAGCTCGAGATCAAGCCGTACGCCAAACTCTCCGTGTGGATCTTTATCGCTGCCATCGTAGCGGTCATGGCCTATGCCACTGCTATCTCCGGTAAAGTGGGCCTGATCACCAACCCGCCGATCCCCCGTGACGGCGCCATCATGGGCATCATGCTGGCCGCGGCCACCATCATGACCTTGGTATGCAAACTGGACGCCACCCAGGTCACCAACATGCCGACCTTCAAGTCTGGTATGTCCGCCTGTATCTGCGTACTGGGTGTCGCCTGGCTGGGTAACGTCTTCGTAAAAGGCAACATGGACACCATCCAGCTGATCGCTGGCGACCTGCTGAACCAGTACTCCTGGCTGCTGGCCGTGGTGCTGTTCTTCGCCGCCATGCTGCTCTATTCACAAGGTGCCACCACCAAAGCGCTGATGCCTGCCGCACTGGCACTGGGTGTCAGCCCGCTGACTGCGATTGCCTCCTTCGCAGCCGTGAGCGCCCTGTTCGTACTGCCGACCTACCCGACCCTGCTGGCCGCGGTAGAGATGGACGACACCGGCTCCACCCGTATCGGTAAGGCGGTCTTCAACCACCCCTTCTTCGTACCGGGCACCGCCACCATCGCCATCGCCGTGGCGCTGGGCTTCTTCTTCGGCGGCATCCTGCTGTAATCCTATCGTCTGCCGATCGCCAAACAAAAAATCCCCGCCAGTTGGCGGGGATTTTTTTATCTCTTTACTCTGTACTTGGCTTGGCTGTCTGGCAGCGAGAGACCTGACGTATTATCCGGATGGCTCAACCACGGCGACAACAGACACCACAACAGCGTGCCAGCGGCGCTATAACCACCGCTGCCGGATTGCCGGAGTAGTAGGCCACCATGGTACTCACCACCACGCCAGAAGGCGGAATCCTTTGGATCAGACCGGATCCAGGGTATCCAGCGGCCAGCGCGGCACGGCTTTGACCGCCAGCGGTTCGAACACGCCCGCTTTCAGGCGCTGCATACCGGCATAGGCAATCATGGCGCCGTTATCGGTGCAATATTCAGTGCGCGGATAGAACACCTCGCCCTTGAGGCTCTCCATCAGCTCGGCCAGCTGGGCACGCAGATGACGGTTGGCACTGACGCCACCGGCGACCACCAGACGCGTGAGACCGGTCTCTTTCAAGGCACGACGGCACTTGATGGCCAGGGTATCAACCACCGCATCTTCAAACGCCCGAGCGATATCGGCACGGGTCTGCTCATCATCACCATTGGCGGCGATGGTGTTGGCTGTGAAGGTCTTGAGGCCGGAGAAGCTCATGTCGAGCCCTGGGCGATCAGTCATGGGACGGGGGAAGTGGAAGCGCCCCTTAGTGCCCTTCTCGGCCAGACGGGAGAGCAGCGGACCACCCGGATAGTCCAGCCCCATCAGCTTGGCGGTCTTGTCGAACGCTTCGCCAGCGGCATCGTCGATGGATTCCCCCAACAGCTGATAGCTGCCGATACCGTCGACTCGTACCAGCATGGAGTGACCACCAGAAACCAGCAGCGCCACGAAGGGGAACTCGGGAGCTTTCTCTTCCAGCATGGGGGCCAGCAGGTGCCCTTCCATATGGTGGACGGCGATAGCAGGCTTGTTCCATGCCATCGCCAGCGAACGACCAATGGTGGCGCCCACCAGAATGGCGCCAACCAGACCCGGACCCGCGGTATACGCGATGCCGTCGATGTCATCTTTGCCCAGTCCCGCCTCTTGCAATGCGGCCTGGATCAACGGGATCGTCTTGCGAACATGATCCCGGCTGGCGAGTTCGGGGACGACGCCACCGTAGTCCGCATGCAGCTTGACCTGGCTGTATAACTGATGGGAAAGGATCCCTTTTTGATCGTCGAAGATCGCGATCCCGGTTTCGTCACAGGATGTCTCTATGCCCAATACACGCATTGCTAAAAAATTTCACTGCTAAAATGAGACGGCTATGGTAACCTTCGCGGGTTTTTTAAACCAGAGCGATCTCTGCGGGTTTACTTTCATTCCCTGTCCAGAGTATAATTTCGCACCATTTTAAGACATGCTGATCGATTGAAGGTCAGCTAACAATTTATCACTGAGGTGAAAGGCACATGCCAGTAATCAAAGTCCGTGAAAATGAGCCGTTTGACGTTGCTCTGCGTCGTTTCAAGCGTTCTTGCGAAAAAGCCGGTATCCTGTCCGAAGTTCGTAGCCGTGAGTTCTACGAGAAGCCGACTACCATTCGTAAGCGCGCCAAAGCGTCTGCTGTCAAGCGTCACGCCAAGAAGCTGTCTCGCGAAAACGCACGTCGTATCCGCCTGTACTAATCGGGAGATATTGCCGTGTCTCTGAAGGATCAACTCAAGGATCAGCAAAAGCTCGCCATGCTTGCCAAAGATAAGGCACGTCTGGGAGCGATCCGCTTGTTGATGGCAGAAATCAAGCAACGTGAAGTCGATACCCGTATCGAGCTGAATGATGAGGATATCCTCGCTGTCGTGACCAAAATGGTCAAACAGCGCCGCGATTCCATCAGCCAATTTGAAGCTGCCGGTCGCCAGGATCTAGCCGACAAAGAGTCCGCCGAGATCGTTGTGTTGCAGGAATTCCTGCCGCAACAGCTGACCGCAGATGAAATTGCTGCCCTGATCGAGCAAGCCATCACTGAAAGTGGTGCTGCCATCATGGCTGATATGGGCAAGGTCATGGCTGTCTTGAAGCCGAAAATTCAGGGGCGTGCCGATGTCGGCGCCGTCAGTGCTCAGGTGAAAACCCGCTTGGCGTAACAGGCAACTCTCTTGTTTGGTCGAAGAAGCCGTGCTTCCCTTGGAATGCGCGGCTTTTTTATTTTCTCCGCAATGAAACAGGACGGTTATGGCAGGCAGGATCCCCCAATCCTTTATCGACGATCTGCTCGTACGCACAGACATAGTCGAGCTGATCGACTCGCGAGTGCGGCTGAAAAAAGCCGGTAAGAACTACCAGGCTTGCTGCCCTTTTCATAACGAAAAAAGCCCCTCTTTTACCGTAAGCCAGGAGAAGCAGTTCTACCACTGTTTCGGTTGTGGCGCCCATGGCAATGCCATCGGCTTTGTCATGGAGTACGACGGTCTCGAATTTCCCGATGCCATCGAAGAGCTCGCCAGCATGCAAGGCATGCAGGTACCTCGCGAGCAGAGCATCGGCGGCTCGGCCAATAGCCAGCCCGCCGTCAGCAAGGATCTGTTCGAGCTGATGAACCAGATCGCCCGCTTCTACGAGAGCAATCTCAAGAGTGCCCCCCACGCGGTGGAGTACCTCAAAGGACGCGGTCTGACCGGCGAAGTAGTCAAGCGCTTCAACATCGGTTATGCCCCAAGTGACTGGGATCAGGTACGCCGCCGCTTCGGCGCCAGCCGGGATCACGAACAGCTGCTTATCTCGGGCGGCATGCTGATCACCCGTGACAATGGCCCGGGCAGCTATGACCGTTTCCGCGATCGCATCATGTTCCCGATCCGCGACAAGCGTGGCCGGGTCATCGGTTTCGGTGGCCGGGTGCTGGGTGATGGCACCCCCAAGTACCTGAACTCACCGGAGACCCCCATCTTCCATAAAGGGCGCGAGCTGTTCGGTCTCTACGAGGTGAAGCAAGCACACAAGGATCCGCGCAGGATCCTGGTGGTGGAAGGCTACATGGATGTGGTGGCACTCGGTCAGTACGACATCGACTATGCGGTGGCGGCGCTGGGTACTGCAACGACCAGCGACCATATCCACACCCTGTTTCGCACCACCGCCGAGGTAGTCTGCTGCTACGACGGTGACAACGCCGGTCGTGAAGCCGCCTGGCGCGCGCTGGATAATGCCCTCCCCCATTTGCAGGATGGCCGCGAGCTGAAGTTCGTGTTCCTGCCCGATGGAGAGGATCCTGACTCGCTGGTTCGTCAGATCGGCAAGGAGGGCTTCGAAGCCTTGCTCGATGAAGCCCAGCCATTCGCCGACTTCATGTTCGAGCGTCTCGGGCGAGATGCAGCCCTCTCCGGTGAGGCAGGCAAGTTCGAAGTGGCCAACAAGGCCGCCGAGCTTATTCGTCGCGTTCCGGAAGGGTTTACCCGCGAAGGGCTGATCACTCGTCTCTCCAGCATGATGCGCTGGGGCGAGAACAAGCAGCGCATCGCCGAGCTCTTTGCCCGCAACAGTCAGCCCAAGGCCGAGGTCAACAAACCCAAGGCAGCCAAGCTGACGCCACTGCGGCGTGCGCTGGCACTGATGGTGCAATATCCGGCAGTAACATCTGAGCTTCCCCCCATGCCGGAATTAGCCGGGCTACGCGTACAGGGCATCAAGTTCCTGCTGCAACTGCACCAGCAAATCCTGTCACAGCCCGGTATCACAACCGGTATCCTGCTGGAACACTGGCGTGGTACCAAGGAGGGAGAGATCCTTGCTCAGCTGGCCATGCACGACCTGTTCGAGGAGATCAAACTCGATCAGGAGCCGGATATTCTGGGAGAATTGCAGGACACCTTCGTCGGCTTCATCAACCAGTTTCTGAAACAGCGGATCGAAGAATTGCAGGCCAAAGTGGCTCAGGAAGGACTAAGCTCCGAAGAAACCCAAGAGCTGATGATGCTGATAAGAGAGGTGCAAATTGAGAAAAGAAATGAGAGTGGGGCTTGATATTTGAGTGATTAGTCCCAATATGGATAGCGTTGCCCGAATCGACGGGATGAAAAGCAAAATTTTTATAACCGCCTGGCCCCGACAATACTGCGGGCAGGGGTTTCTCATGACCGACGCCGCAACCAGACATAGCATGTCTGGCGGTTTTCTATTAGAATTGGCTATTTGCGCAGCAGCGCACTGTACGCGCAACCTAGCAACACCAACCGGATGAGTTCTATGGAGCAAACCCCGCAGTCTCAGCTTAAACTCCTCGTTGCCAAAGGTAAAGAACAGGGCTACCTGACCTATGCCGAGGTGAACGATCACCTCCCGCAAGACATTGTCGATTCAGACCAGATCGAAGACATCATTCAGATGATCAACGATATGGGCATTCAAGTGGTTGAAAACGCTCCGGATGCCGATGACCTTATCATGGCTGAAGGTGGTACCGCCGATGAGGACGCTGCCGAAGCAGCGGCCCAGGCTCTGGCATCTGTTGAATCTGAGATTGGTCGCACGACCGATCCCGTCCGCATGTACATGCGGGAAATGGGTACCGTCGAACTGCTGACTCGTGAAGGCGAAATCGACATCGCCAAGCGGATCGAAGACGGTATCAACCAGGTACAAAGCTCCGTAGCAGAGTACCCTGAAGCAATTACTTACCTGCTCGAACAGTACGACAAGTACGAAGCCGAGCAGCTGCGTCTCTCTGACATCATCTCTGGCTTTATTGACCCGAACGAAACCGAAGATATGGCACCTACCGCCACGCATATCGGTTCCGAACTCGGCGAAGACGATCTGGCCGACGAAGATGAAGAAGACGAAGAAGACGAAGACGAAGATGGCGACAGCTCTGACGACGACGGTGACGGTGGTCCGGATCCGGAAGTCGCTCGCGAGAAGTTCGGCGAACTGCGTGCCCAGTATGAAGTGACTCGCCTCTCCATTCAGAAGAATGGTCGCGCGCACGAAGATACCCAGGCCGCCATCGCCCAGCTGGCCGATGTATTCCGTCAATTCCGCCTGATGCCCAAGCAGTTCGATCGCCTGGTCAACAACATGCGTGAAATGATGGAGCGCGTCCGCGTGCAGGAACGCATCATTATGAAGCTCTGCGTTGAGCAGGCCAAGATGCCGAAGAAAACCTTCGTCGCGGCCTTCACCAACAACGAGTGTGAAACTGCCTGGTTCGAATACCAGAAGCAGGCTGGCAAAGCCTGGTCTCCTCGTCTGGTTGAAATGGACGAGGATATCCAGCGCGCCATCGGCAAGCTGCAGCAGATTGAAGAAGAGACCGGTCTGTCGATTGCCCAGATCAAGGATATCAACCGTCGCATGAGCATCGGTGAGGCCAAAGCCCGCCGTGCGAAGAAAGAGATGGTTGAGGCCAACTTGCGTCTGGTTATCTCTATCGCCAAGAAGTACACCAACCGTGGTCTGCAGTTCCTGGATCTGATCCAGGAAGGCAACATCGGTCTGATGAAGGCGGTAGACAAGTTTGAATACCGTCGTGGCTATAAGTTCTCGACCTATGCAACCTGGTGGATCCGTCAGGCCATTACCCGCTCCATCGCGGATCAGGCCCGTACCATCCGTATCCCGGTACACATGATCGAGACCATCAACAAGCTCAACCGTATCTCCCGTCAGATGCTGCAGGAGATGGGTCGTGAACCGAACCCGGAAGAGCTGGCCATGCGCATGGGCATGCCGGAAGACAAGATCCGCAAGGTACTGAAGATCGCCAAAGAGCCTATCTCCATGGAGACGCCCATCGGTGATGATGAAGATTCCCACTTGGGCGACTTTATCGAAGATACCACCCTGGCTCTGCCAGCGGATGCGGCGACCAGCGAAAGCCTGCGCAACGCCACCCGCGAAGTGCTGGCTGGCCTGACCGCCCGTGAAGCCAAGGTACTGCGGATGCGTTTCGGTATCGACATGAACACTGACCACACCCTAGAGGAAGTGGGCAAACAGTTCGACGTTACCCGTGAGCGTATTCGTCAGATCGAAGCCAAGGCACTGCGCAAACTGCGCCACCCGAGCCGCTCGGAAGTGCTGCGCAGCTTCCTGGACGAATAGTCCTGACCCTGTGTCAAACTACTCTGCCAAAGCCCCGCCATGCGGGGCTTTGTTTTGTCTGGCATTTACCCTTGCGACCCGCTTTGCGCCCTCAATCAAGCTGGACAATTAGTCGCCAAGTGGTTGATATGCCTATAGACTGCCCTTTCCTCTTCCCCTATAATCCACGCCGCTAAACGCACAATTTGGCCCCTTAGCTCAGTTGGTCAGAGCAGTCGACTCATAATCGATTGGTCGTGGGTTCAAGTCCCCCAGGGGCCACCAAATTGAAAAAGGCCGCTCATAATGAGCGGCCTTTTTGCATCTGCGGATCGAGCAATGTCCAGTGATGAGCTCGATGAGGTCATAGAAAAGACCCGCCATGGGCGGGTCTGGGCAGAGTCCGGATCAGGCGCCTCACTCAGAGACAAGGCGCCTAATGCGGAGCCTCAGGTTTGCTCGTTGCTGCCGCTCTGGATGGATGAGCGACGCCCGGCGGGCAGCATCCGGGTAACCAGATTGCTGCGCTGACGCCAGGAGGTGAAGACGATGGCCAGCAGATGCAGACCAATCAGTCCCTGCAGCGCCACCACACACCATTCATGCCACTCGTCAGCCCCCAGTTCAAATCCCGTCTCGGTATTTTGAAACCAGCCGCTGCCAGCGGTGGCCAGCACAACCAGCCAGAGCGCCCACACGGCCAGCTTGCCGCTACCGTGATGACCCGGTGCCGGAGGCTGCCGCTCACGCATCTCGCGCGCTTGCTGGCGAAAATCCTCCCCGCTGGGGATGAGGGCACCAAGGCGAGCGTAGCCACGGGCAAAAGTGAGCCCCCAGAGCAGACGCAAGGAGACCAGCCCAATGGCGCCGTAACCCAGCCACTCGTGCCACTCCTCCCCCGCTTCGTTAACCCAGAGGTTGCCGATACAGACCACCGCCAAGCCCCAGTGGGTCAGGCGAACCAGCGGATCCCAGCGAAAGGGCTCACCCTTTTTGCTTGGCATATTTGTGGTACTCCTTCTTCAGGTCGTTGACCTTGGCCAGATGTTCGCGCGCCTTGGCCTCATCACCCGCCTTGAGTGCGACCAGGCTGGCGTCCAGCTCGGTCTGTACCTCGTTCATCCCTTCAAGGAATTTCTCTTTCTTGGCGGCCGGCATGTTCTTCTGCTTGGCCACATCCAGCTGGGCCTTCATCTCGTTGATGTGCTTCTCCATGGTGGCTGCATCATCAGCCTTGACGGCCTGCTTGTAGTTGAAGCCAATCTTCTTCATCGGCTGTTCCAGATCCCCCGCCACGGCAGGCAGGGTCATCAGGCCAAACATCAGGGGCAGCAGCAGGGGGCGGACGGTTTTCAACATGGGATTTCCTTATATAACGACATGCTCGAATTGTTAGGGGTACTTATGAATCCAAACAAGAATTCATCACCAGCATGATGCCATGACTCATGGTGAAACGTTTGTGAAAAATGCTGTTTTTTGTGGCAAATAGTGACAGATATGCCGCGCTTGTTTGCGCTTGGTAACTGATTGAACGCAGGTGACACGCAGCATGAGGATGGCTGAAAGCGGTAAACAGGGACAAAAAACCCCGCCGTAGCGGGGTCTGAATCAGCTGGCCATTTGCTGGCGTCAGTTACTCCTGTTCGCGAGCAATGGCGCGCCAGCCGATATCCTTGCGGTAGAAGACGCCATCCCACTTGATGCGGCCAGCGAGCTGATAGGCACGCTGCTGGGCTTCTGCCACAGTGTGGCCGAGGGCGGTGGCGCACAGTACACGACCGCCAGCGGTCAGGCTGGTATCGCCCTCCAGGCGGGTACCGGCATGGAACACCTTCTCACCCGCCACTTCATCCACCGGCAAGCCGCTGATGGGGTGGTTGGTGCTGTAATCGCCAGGATAGCCTCCCGCCGCCAACACCACGCCGATAGCGGCGCGGGGATCATAGATGGCCTCTTTCTGATCCAGCTTGCCTGCGCAAGCCGCCAGACAGAGCTCTACCAGATCGGACTGCATCCGCAGCATGATGGGCTGGGTCTCGGGATCACCAAAGCGGCAGTTGAACTCGATCACCTTGGGGTTGCCTGCGCCGTCGATCATCAGACCGGCATAGAGGAAACCGGTGTAGACGTTGCCCTCGGCCGCCATGCCTCGCACGGTCGGCATGATCACCTGCTCCATCACCTTCTGATGTACCTCGGCGGTCACCACAGGCGCCGGGGAGTAAGCCCCCATACCGCCGGTGTTGAGGCCGGTATCACCGTCGCCAACCCGCTTGTGATCCTGACTGGTGGCCATCGGCAGCACGTGCTCGCCATCGACCATGACGATGAAGCTCGCCTCTTCCCCCTCCAGAAACTCCTCAATCACCACCCGGGAGCCCGCTTCACCAAAGGCATTGCCGGAGAGCATGTCGCGCACCGCGTCTTCCGCTTCCTGCAAGGTCATGGCGACAATCACCCCCTTGCCTGCCGCCAGACCATCGGCCTTGATGACGATGGGGGCACCCTTCTCGCGCAAGTAGGCGAGCGCAGGCTCCACTTCGGTGAAGTTCTGGTACTCGGCGGTCGGAATGGCGTGACGGGCCAGGAAATCCTTGGTGAAAGCCTTGGAGCCTTCCAGCTGGGCAGCGGCAGCGGTCGGGCCAAAGATCGGCTGACCGGCGGCGCGGAAGGCATCCACCACCCCTTTCACCAGCGGCGCTTCCGGCCCGACGATGGTGAGGCCGACCTGCTTCTCTTTGGCAAAGGCCAGCAGCCCTTCGATATCGGTCGCCTCGATGGCGACGTTCTCGACACTCGGCTCAAGCTGGGTGCCTGCGTTGCCCGGCGCCACAAAAACGTGACGTACCAGTGGGGAGTGTTTGGCCTTCCAAGCCAGAGCGTGTTCGCGGCCACCGTTGCCAATGATCAGTACTTTCATCGTATCGCTCGCTTCTATTTGTGGTCACTGGACTGCCTCTCTGGCCGTCAGTCAGTGGAAATAGTCAGTTGAAAAGAGACAACAAAAGGGCCGCCATCGGCAGCCCCTGACCCATCAATGACGGAAATGGCGCATGTTGGTGAACACCATGCACATGCCGTGCTCGTCGGCGGCATCGATCACCTCCTGATCGCGCATCGAGCCACCCGGCTGGATCACGCAGGAGATACCGGCCTGCGCGGCAGCATCGATACCGTCGCGGAACGGGAAGAAGGCATCGGAGGCCATCACGGAGCCCGCCACGGTCAGCCCTTCGTCCGCAGCCTTGATACCGGCGATTTTGGCCGAATAAACACGGCTCATCTGGCCTGCGCCGACGCCGATGGTCTGGCCATCTTTGGCGTAGACGATGGCGTTGGATTTGACGAACTTGGCCACTTTCCAGCAGAACAGCAGATCCTGCAGCTCGGCCTCAGTCGGCTGACGCTTGCTGACCACTGTCAGGTCGCCCAAAGTCACCATGCCGAGATCCCGTTCCTGTACCAGCAGGCCGCCGTTGACGCGCTTGAGGTCAAACCCTTGCGCCGGAGCCGTCCACTGACCGCATTCGAGCAGACGCACGTTCTGCTTGGCGGCGACCGCATCGCGGGCCTCCTGGCTGACGCTCGGGGCGATGATCACTTCGACAAACTGGCGGGCCACGATGGCTGCCGCAGTGGCACCATCCAGCTCACGGTTGAAGGCGATGATGCCGCCAAAGGCGGAGGTGGGGTCGGTCTGGTAAGCGCGATCGTAGGCACTCAGCAGGTCGTTACCGATGGCCACGCCGCAGGGGTTGGCATGCTTGACGATGACGCAGGCCGGCTCGTCGAACTCCTTCACACACTCCAGCGCCGCATCGGTATCGGCGATGTTGTTGTAGGAGAGCGCCTTGCCCTGCAGCTGGGTAGCGCTGGAGACAGAACCCGGCGCGGCATGCTCTTCGGCGTAGAAGGCGGCTGCCTGATGGCTGTTTTCGCCGTAACGCATGTCCTGCTTCTTGATGAACTGGCTGTTGAAGGTGCGCGGGAAGCAGGACTCCTCGTCACCCTCCTTGTTGTCACCGTAAGAAGGAACCATGGTGCCGAAGTAGTTGGCGATCATGCCGTCGTAGGCAGCGGTGTGCTCGAAGGCTGCGATGGCCAGATCGAAACGGGTCGCAAGTTTCAGACTGTTGCCGTTGGCATCCATTTCGCGAATAACCCGATCATAATCGGCAGCTTTGACGACGATGGCGACATCTTTGTGGTTTTTGGCGGCAGAACGCACCATGGTCGGGCCGCCGATGTCGATGTTCTCGACCGCATCCGCCAGGGTACAACCCGCTTTGGCTACGGTGGCAGCAAAGGGGTAGAGGTTGACGACAACCATGTCGATGGGGGAGATAGCGTGCTGGGCCATGATGGCGTCATCCTGATCCCGACGACCGAGGATGCCGCCATGAACCTTGGGATGCAGGGTCTTGACCCGGCCATCCATCATTTCAGGGAAACCCGTGTAGTCGGAGACCTCGGTCACCGGCAGACCCGCCTCGCCAAGCAGCTTGGCGGTACCGCCCGTGGAGAGCAGGGCAACACCACGCTCGTTGAGTGCCTTGGCAAATTCCAGAATGCCAGTTTTGTCAGACACACTCAGCAGTGCACGGCGAATGGGTCGAGCTTGTTCCATCACACTATCGTCCTCAACATAACGGGGACCGTTCCATGGGAGGCGAGGCTCAACACAGAGAGTCCCCAAATAAATGGAAGTGGGGGATTTCGCAAACCACTCTCGCCCCGACATCCGGCAAAAGCGTTTTAGGAAATGCCCGCTTGGTGCGGCGCTCTGTTATGGGCGCGTATTCTACACAAAAAATGTGACCTGTGGTGGATTTTTTGAAACAGCAAAGCCTTATTTGGCGCGGCGTTAAACGTTTTCCACTTGATTTTCTCGAAACGTTTGCACTTTCAGGGTTTTATGGGAAAAAGGGTCGCCAGGAGATGTTTATCTGCCCCTTTTATGCCCTTGGCTGGCAATCCATGGGCAAAGGGGTGATAGTGGATTCCGGTTTTTGTGGCGGCATACATTCAAGGGGAGAGAGAGCATGTATCGGATCGGTGAACTGGCCAAGGCGTGCGGGGTCAAGGCAGATACCCTGCGTTTTTACGAGAAGAACGGGCTTATCTCACCGGGGATCCGCAACGAATCCGGCTACCGCCTCTACAGTGAACAGGACAAGCGGCGGCTGGAGTTCATCATTCGCGCCAAGTCGGTGGGATTCTCGCTGGCCGATATCGGCGAGCTGCTCGACCTCGATACCAACAAGGCCAAAGTCACCTGTCAGGAGGTGAAAGCAGTGGCCGACACCAAGCTGGCCCAGGTGGAGCAGAAGATCATCGAACTGACCCGCTTTCGCGACAACCTGAGAGAGCTCTCCAATATCTGCTGCGGCGGCCCCCGCTCGGCGGAGCACTGCGCCATCCTCGAGACGCTGGAATCTGGTGCCCCGGCCCATCACGAGCATCATAGCCACGACCAGCATGACACTGTTCACGGCTGACATGGTACACCTGACTGAGCGTGCCTAAATAGCTGATCCTAATAGTGCTACACCTTCGCTGTGCCATAGCTATTCCCCGGAAAAGGAGACAAGAAGTGTTTCACTCGGGCCAGCAGGCTGACCATTCCTCTACATTGATGATTGCGCGTGATGGTTTCATGTAACTTGTGCCACAGCCGTTCTATGTGATTAACCCAAGGGCTGTAAACTGGCTGGAATACCAGGCAGAACTTGGGGTTCTTCTTCAACCATCGCTCGGTCTGCTTGCTTTTGTGAATGATGTAGTTATCGAGGATCAGCGTGATGGTTTTGGCTCGTCGGTAGTGGCGACGCAGCTTTTCCAGCATGGCGATAAACAGGGATGAGTTTTTCTTTATCCCACTGACGTAAAGCACTCTTCCGTTGCCTGCATGGAGAACGCCTGCTAGGTAATGTTTCGCGTTCTGTCCCGGTGTGACAACCCGCTTTTGCTGCGCTCTGAACATCCAGTCGGCCCCTAATTTGGGATTGAGGTCTATATCGACTTCATCCTCATAAAACACCGGATTAGCGGCATCACAGCGGGCCAGCGCAGCGTCGATATTCGCCATTTTCTCCTGATAAGCTGGGTCTTTTATCCGCAAGGTCGGCACGGGCCTGCGCCAGACAATGTCCATATGTAGTGGTCTAATCATCCCGGACACCATTTTAGGTGGTACAGTCGCCACCATGACCTGAGGTGTTCAATGACAAGATTACGTCGCTCATTTACTGCCCAATTCAAACGCGAAGCCGCATCCCTGGTGCTCGACCAGGGATACTCTGTCCCTGAAGCCAGCCGTTCACTGGATGTCGGTGAAACCGTGCTTCGTCGCTGGGTTCAGCAGCTCCAATCCGAACGCTGCGGCACAAGCCCAATCAGCAAAGCACTGACACCGGAACAGCAGAAAATCCAGGAGCTGGAAGCCCGTATCAACCGACTCAAACGTGAAAAGGACATTCTAAAAAAGGCTACGGCTCTCTTGATGACGGACGAGTTCACACGTGCGCGCTGATAGACCGATTAAGAGAGCAAGCCCCCATCACCTTGGTCTGCTGCGCTTTCGATGTTCCCACCTCCTGTTTTTACGATTATCTGGCTCGCAGGCGGACGATTAACCGTGAGCGGATACAGCAACGCAGCGAGTTGCGCCGGTTGTTTAAAGAGAGTAGGGACTCGGCAGGCAGCCGCGCCTTGATGTCGATGATGCGGGAGTTGGGGTATCAGATTAACCGATTCAAAGTACGTAACCTGATGAAGGAAGCCGCTCTGGTATCCAAACAGCCGGGCGGACACCGCTATAAGGTGGCACAGTCTGAACGACCGGACATTCCCAATCTACTGGCCCGCGAATTTGATGTCCAGCAACCCAATCAGGTGTGGTGTGGCGATATCACCTACGTCTGGGCAGGTGGTCGTTGGTATTACCTGGCAGCGGTTCTTGACCTGCATACCCGGCGAGTCGTGGGATGGGCGATGTCTGATAAACCTGATGCAGAATTGGCCATCAAAGCACTGGAGATGGCCTATCAGCAGCGGGTTGCCCATCCGGCGTGCTATTTCACTCTGACCAGGGCAGCCAATATGGTAGCCGGACATTTCGGCAACGACTGTGGCGCTATCGCATGACCCAGAGCATGAGTCGTCGTGGTAACTGCTGGGATAACGCCCCGATGGAGCGACTGTTCAGGAGCCTGAAGTCAGAGTGGCTCCCGGCTATGGGATATATGAGCTTGCGAGAAGCGAAACGAGATATCAGTTATTACCTGATGGATTACTACAACTGGCGGCGTCCACATCAATACAATGACGGGATACCGCCAGCAAAAGCCGAGATTCGGCCTAACCAAGTGTCCGGATTTAGTTGACCACTACACAGTCCCCCGGCTGTAGTGGTCCAATCATCACGGACCCAAGCCATAGGCCGAGGGCTTATCCCTTGGCCTTGTCGCGGGCTTTTTTGCCCGGTCGTCTGTTGCTCGGTTTGGCGCGGCCACCCTTGTCGGATTTGCCGTGATCCTTGCCCTCTTTACGTTTTTCGTGGCGCTGGGCGCTCTTGGCCTTCTCTTTCTTGATCTCGGCCTGCTTGCGCGCCATCTCTTTGGCGTTCTTGCCGGTGGCCTTGAGCGGCTCTTCCACCATCACGAAGTCGATCTTGCGATCGTCCAGGTTCACGCCCATCACCTTGACCCGCACCTTGTCGCCCAGACGGTAGCGACGGCGGAAGTTCTCGCCAATCAGCTGCATGTGCAGGGGATCAAACTGGTAGTAGTCGTTGGTGAGGGTGCTGACGTGCACCAGACCATCGATGTGGATCTCCGCCAGACGCACGAAGAAGCCAAAGCCGGTGACGCTGGCGATGACGCCGTCAAACTCGTCACCCACGTGATCCAGCATGTACTCGCACTTGAGCCAGTCGGCCACATCACGAGTCGCATCGTCGGCACGGCGCTCGGTCATGGAGCAGTGCTCGCCCATCGGGTCCACTTCTTCCAGCTGGTAGTGATAACCACCGCTCGGGGTCCACTTGTGGCGCAGGTTGCCCTGTTGCTCCTTGGCGGTCTGATACTTGATCGCCCGGTGCAGGATCAGGTCGGGATAGCGACGGATTGGCGAGGTGAAGTGCGCATAGGACTTCAACGCCAGACCGAAGTGGCCGATGTTGTCAGCCTGATAGATGGCCTGACGCATGGAGCGCAGCAACATGGTGGAGAGCAGCTCCGCATCCGGGCGACCTTCAAACTTGGCGGCCAACTCGGCAAAGTCTTTCGGCTCGGGCTCGAGACCGCCCTTGAGCTCCAGACCCAGTTCGGCCAGGAAGTCACGGAAACCGGTCAGACGCTCTTCACCCGGACGGTCGTGCACGCGGAACAGAGCGGCAGCTTCGTTCTTCTCGATGTAGCGGGCGGCAGCCACGTTCGCCTGGATCATGCACTCTTCGATGATCTTGTGGGCGTCGTTGCGCACCAGCGGCACGATGCGGTCGATCTTGCGCTGGGCGTTGAAGATGAAGCGGGTCTCTTCGCTCTCGAACTCCACCGCACCGCGCTGGTGACGGGCATGCTTGAGCGCCTTGTAGAGGTTGTTGAGCTCCTCGATATGGCCCACCAGCGGATCATACTGCTGGCGCAGCTTGGGATCGCCATCGAGGATCGCGGCAACCTTGGTGTAGGTCAGACGGGCGTGAGAGTTCATTACCGCTTCGTAGAACTTGTAACCGGACATGCGGCCAGCGGCGGAGATGGTCATCTCGCACACCATGCAGAGGCGGTCAACTTGCGGGTTCAGGGAACACAAGCCGTTGGAGAGCACCTCCGGCAGCATGGGCACCACGAACTCGGGGAAGTAGACGGAGTTGCCGCGCTGATACGCTTCGGCATCCAGCGCCGTGCCGGGCTTCACGTAGGCGGAGACGTCCGCAATGGCGACCCACAGGCGCCAGCCGCCACCACGTTTGGCTTCACAGAAGACAGCGTCATCAAAGTCACGGGCATCTTCCCCATCGATGGTCACCAGCGGCAGGGCGCGCAGGTCGATGCGGCCCTCTTTGGCTTTCTCCGGCACCTGCTCGCCGAGACCGGCAACCTCTTTGGTCACCTCTTCCGGCCAGGTATGCGGGATACCGTGGGTACGCAGGGCAATTTCGATCTCCATGCCCGGCGCCATATTCTCGCCCAGCACTTCCAGTACGGTGCCGACGGCATTGATGCGGGAGGTGGCGCGCTGATTGATGCGCACAACCACGACCTGGCTCTGGCGAGCCCCTTTGTTTTCCCCTTCCGGGATGATGATGTCCTGGCCGATACGGCTGTCATCCGGCACCACGAAACCAACGCCATTCTCGACGAAGTAACGGCCGACAATGTCTGCCTCACGGGACTTGAGCAGGCGCACCAGACGCGCTTCCTGACGACCCTTGCGGTCGATCTCGGTCGGCTGAACCAGCACGTAATCGCCATGCATCAGGCGTTGCATCTCTCGGTTGTTCAGATACAGATCCGGACCACCACCTTCCGGACGCAGAAAACCGAAGCCATCCTTGTGGCCGATTACATAACCTTTGACCAGATTCAGGCGATCCGGCAGGGCATAACATTGGTTGCGAGTGAATACCAGTTGTCCATCACGCTCCATGGCGCGCAGACGACGACGCAAGGCTTCCAACGGCTCTTCATCTTTCAGCTTGAGGACCTTGGCCAACTCTTCACGGGACATGGGCTTTTCATGGCCCTTGATGAGTTCCAGGATCAACTCGCGACTGGCGATGGGGTTATCGTATTTTTCGGCCTCGCGTTCGAGGAAAGGATCTTTTTGAGACATAAGCAGGCCTTAGGGTAGGTGGTAACGGTGCCATTATATCGGAGGGGGGGGCGAATGGCATCCATCGGCTGCCTTTTGGCCAATCTCTCTGTCATACTATCTTCAGTTCGCTGGCATGATGAGACACAGAACTCATGAGTAAGGACACATTTGCCCAATCCGCCGCCTATCTCAAACAGGCGGTCCCTTTGATGATCAAGTACCAGATCCCCACGACGCCGGACAATTACCACCTATGGTACAACTATGTCTCGGCCAGCATGCCCGAGCTCAACCAGGCGATTGATCAGGCAGTCAAAATGCAGGGAACCTGCTCACTCACCACCTGCGAGCGGCTCTATCACCAGTATCTGGCCGCTCAGGACGAGAAGCAGATGGAGGCGATGAAACTGAGCCTCGCCGCCATGGCCAACGAGCTCGGCCACTCCATGCAGGACGCCATCTCCGATACCGGCATGTTTCAGGAGATGCTCGACAAGAGTTTTGACAAGCTCAGCCGCATTGATGACGAGGGCTTCAGCCTGGAAGACACCATGGGGATCCTGCGGGAGCTGGTGCGCGAATCGCGGGATGTGCGCATGTCCACCATGCACTTTCGCAACCAGCTCAGCAATGCGGAGAAAGAGATCAAGGAGCTGCGGGCGGCGCTCAACGAGACGCGCAAGCTGGCCAACGAGGATGCCCTCACCAACCTGCTCAACCGCCGCGCCTTCGATCTGGAGCTGGAGGGGTTGATCCGCAGCCAGCACCCCTTCTCGCTGATCCTCGCCGATATCGATCGCTTCAAGAACTTCAACGACGAATATGGTCACCTGCTCGGCGATCAGGTGCTGCGCGCCTTCAGCAAACGGCTGCGCGATGCCTGCAAGGAGGGGGTCACCGCCTATCGGCTGGGTGGGGAGGAGTTCGCCATGCTGGTCCCCCATCGCTCGCTGGCGCTGGCCAGACAGATGGCGGAGAGCATGCGCCGCGCCATCGAGCGGATGTCGATTCTGGATCGCAAATCGGGCCGCCGCATTGACCACATCACAGCCTCGTTTGGCGTGGGTGAGTTCAACGGTCAGGAGAGTGCAGACTCTCTGGTCGAACGTACCGACAAGCTGCTCTACAAGGCCAAGGAGCTGGGGCGCAACCGGGTGATGCCGCTCCCTTCCTGATTTAGTCCCCTGCCCGACCGCAATGCCAATGTAAAAAGCCAGTCAGATCAACTGACTGGCTTTTTGGTCTCTCTTGCTCCGACAGGGGCTGTTCATTCCAGCCCCAGTGGAACGCTGCTCAGTGTGAAGGATTACTCCTGCACCTCGCTGACACCTTCGACTTTCACATCAACACGGCGATCCGGAGCCAGGCAGACGATCAGCTCACGCTTGGACTTGCTGACGCAGCTGTCGCCGGTAACCGGTGAGGATTTACCACGCCCTTCCACATTGATCTTGGCGGCCGGGATCCCTTTACCAACCAGATAGTTGGCAACAGTCTGGGCACGCTGCTCGGAGAGCTTCTGGTTGTAGGCATCGGAACCGATACGGTCGGTGTGACCAATTACGGTTGCCACGCCATCTTTGGGTCGTGCTTCTTCAATCTGGCTATAGAGGCTATCCAGTGCCTGACTGGCCTCTGGCTTGAGGGTCGCCTTGTTGAAGTCAAACAGCACATCGGAGCTCAGGGTGAACTGCTTCTCAACCATCACAGGTGCAGGAGCTGGTTCCGGAGCCGGGGCGGGCGCCACAGGGGCAACCTGACCAAAGCGATAAACCGCTGCCAGTGAGAGCAGGCCGTTATCCATTCTCAAACCGGTATCATCACGACTGCCATACGGGGTGGTGTACTGGTACTCCAGGCGAGCGGCCCAGTCGAGATTGAACGCATACTCGGCACCCAATGCACCGACCATGACAAAGCGGCTGTCATCTTTGTAGACATCGCTCTTGGTATCAGCCCAGCCATAACCGCCACCGACACGGCCATACAGATCCAGATTATCGGTAACCGGGAAGCCCAGTTTCAGGGTCAGTTGAGCCAGCTGTGCTTTTACTTCATCACTGAAAGCGCCTGCCGCCGTAGTGGCATCGTATTTGTAATTGCCCAGATAGTCGTAACCCAGCTCCAACCCCAGATTCTTGTTGATCTGATAACCGCCAAACACGCCTGCACCCAAGGCATCGTTGGTCTCATTGCCAAGGGTCAGGGCATTGCTTTCATCAATGCCGTAGAAGTTGGACCAACCCAGTTTGGCACCGCCATACCAGGTGTTGTCCTGACCGGCAGCCTGGGCATTGGCCGCCAGCAAGCCGGTAACCAGCAAGGTAATCAATGATTTTTTCATGTTTGAGCCTCTGCAACTTTATGTAGGAGGAGGTTGATTGATATCACCTCGTCTTATAGGTGCAACCACCCAAAAGCGATCGCAGCATATCAACGTTAGCCTATTTTCAAGTCACTGATATCAATTAACAAAAAACACTCTAACGCAACCACGTTACAAAAACAGCAACAAACGTTTGTTTTTTGAACTGAATGTGACGCAAAAAGACGCACAAATGAGGGCGGATAGGAGAAAAAGGCCAGCAACATGCTGGCCCGAAGCGATATCAGTGACGAACAAACTCGTAGTGCTGATCGATAAAGTCAGCAACACGCTGGCTCAGTACCTTGTGCACCGTCTTGGTCGGATGCACCTGATCCCAGAACATATGCTCATCGCAGTTGAGAGTCGCTGCTCGCCCTTTTGCCTGCCCGCTCACCACCGCCTGCGCCAGGATCGGGTTACCGGCAATAGCCACTCTTTCGGAGACACTCAAAGCCGGGGTCGCAGCCACCTCGGCAGCGCTGCCGGAGAACGGCTTCCACGTATAGCCGCCACCGTAGCAGGCGTGTTCAGTGTCACTCAGACCAAACTGCTGGGGATCGCGCATCATCTCGTCAAACTGCTTGTCCACTTCGAACAGCTTCACGATGCCGAGGGGAGCCAGCTCGCGAGTGAGGTTCTGCAACTTCTGGTTGTGGTAACTGGCCACATGGCGCACCTTCTCCACCACCTTCATGCTGCGGGCTGACGGGGTCTGCCCCAGATCAGGAATGTTGAACAGCAGGATCTGCTGCGCGCCGTTGAGCACCAACCGGTTGGATGCCAGCCGGATGGTATCGATCACCCGATCCGCATCCCGCTCGGTGTTCCAGCCATAGGCCAGATAGTCATTGGCACCGACCCAGATCACCACCAGATCATCGGGGCGGAACTTGTCCTTTTTCAGGAACTGATCGATCTCGTAATCGAGGTTGTTGATCACCTGATATTTGGGATCCCAGGACCAGAAACCGAGCCAGCCGTTCAGGGCGCCCAGATGGTTATAGGCCACCGCAGTTGCACCGCCTTCCGCCTCGTTGGCCACGACCAGACCGGGAAAACGCTCGTCACCCAACTGCTCCAGCCACACCGGGCCGTTGCTGAAGCGTCCGTTGAAGTAAGGTGGACTGGAGGGGAGATACCCCCGCATCTTTTTGTACATCTTGCCGGTGTCGGAGAGGCTGTCACCAAACATCACGACCCGGGAAAAAGGTTGGCGTCCCTCTGCCGCTTGCGCGGTCAATGCCATTAACCCCAATAAACAAACAAGCCATTTTTTCATATTGTTGTGCTCTTCGATTAAGCAGGTGAGACCTGCGGACTTCTCCTCGAGTGGCGACAGGCATGGGAAGAGTCTGCTGCCACTGACTTCTGGTGAAGGCGACAGATTACAGTTCCAGATGAAATCACACATGTTCCGCCACCGATGAAATCGCTTGCGCTCACAAAACAGACAATCACACCAGCCTATTTCTTTCACGCTTGTTTCACGCCCCCCCCGGCACAATGCCCCCATACCAACGACAGGAGTATGAAATGAACAAGGCAAGCGCAAGCGTAATCGGACTGTTGACCCTGATGTCTGTCTCCTCTTTTGCCATGGCGGCCTATACCGGCCCGCAAGAGCAGAACAAGGTTTCCGTTGCTCAACTGAAAGATCTGGCCGATGACAGCTGGGCCACCCTGGAAGGGAAACTGGTCAAGCACCTGGGCGGCGAGAACTATCTGTTCCGCGATGCCAGCGGTGAGGTGGAGGTCGAAGTGGATCAGGATGTGTGGCGTGGCACCGAAGTGGGCCCGGATGATCAGATCCGTATCCGTGGTGAAGTGGACCACAGCTGGAACAAGACCGAAGTGGAAGTCAAAACCCTGGAGAAAGTGGGCGCGGCCCCGCAGACCAAGGGCGGCTTTATTGCCAAATAAGGCCACTTCAACGACGAACTGGCCAGACGTTAAAAGGGCGCTTGATATCAAGCGCCCTTTTGCATGGTTAACCCAGCGTCACCGCTTAACCGGCTCGACTCGAAAAGGCTCTTTTGAACCCCTTCTCGGCCTGATTGACCTTGTAGAGGTAACGGCGCGCCTCCTCTTTGGGATGCTGCTCGGTCAACACCTGATAGACCGCCTCGGGGGAGAGCCGGTTGATCCGGCCCGGCGCCGCCTTGCGATCGCTGGAGAAGGTATTGAGCACCCCGCCCGCACCACCGTTATAGGCTGAGATCACCGCATAGCGACGGGAGCGCGGATCCTGAATATCCGCCAGATAGACGGTCTGCAACAGGTGCAGATAGGCGGTACCAACATCGATGTTGTAGGCCGGGTTGAACAGCTCCTCCCGGGTCGGCTGGCCGTTCTTGCCCTTAACCCGGACATAGACGTCACGACCGGCGGTAGCCGGGATCACCTGCATCAGGCCATAAGCGTTGGCATGGCTCACCGCATAGGGGTTGAAGCTGCTCTCGGTCTTGATCACCGCATAGATCAGGCTCTCCGGCACGCCGTATTTGCGCGACGCTTCCCGGATGATCCCCGCATACTTGTAGCCCCGTCGATCTTCATGGTTGGCCACCATGGGAATATCAACGAAGAAGATGGTGCGAATACCCAGAGTGCGCTTCTTCATCGCCGTGTTGAGCAGGTAATCGGCATAACGCTCGGCGCGCCAGGAGGCGCGGATTGGCTGGCGCTGATTGTCCAGCACCTGACCATAGAGGAAAGGCTCGCCGCCGGTCAGAATTTCCCGGTCGGAGTAAAGATCCACTTCGGCCGGATCGTCCGGCGTCAGCAGGGTCTCGATGATGGCGCGACGCAGGTGAGCGCGGGGATCGATGCCCGAGACCGTCTCCACCATGATGTGACCGCTGGAGAAGTCGATATGGGCCCGGCTCTTGTACTGATCCGTGTATTTGACGTAGTCAAACTTGCCCGCAAACAGCGCCTCCCGCCCCCATATCTCGTTCACGTTATGGGAGAGCGCGCTGATCATGTGTTCAAAACCGCGGATGTCCTTGCCGTTGACCAGATCGTCATCCTCACTCCCGCTGGGCTTGGGGGAGGATGAGCAGGCAGAGAGAAACAGCAGGGTGCACAGCAGCCAAAAAATTCGGCCCATAGGATCCTCAAACAGGGCGGCAGTGCCGCCCATCATTCATATGCCGCGAGTAAACAAGGGGAGGCTGACCACCTTTGGCTCCACTCCCCGCTCACAGGTACTACAGCTCGACTGCTTACTGGCTGGGAGGGGTATAACCCTCGATCTGCACTTCACCCGCTTCAAACAGGTAGCTGACCATCTCTTTTTCCAGCAACTGACGATGCTCAAGATTCATCATGTTGAGCTTTTTCTCGTTGATCAGCATCACCTGCTTCTTCTGCCACTCGGCCCAGGCTTCCTTGCTGATGTTGTCAAAAATCCGCTTGCCGAGCTCACCGGGATAGAGTTGGAAATCCAGACCCGGGCCCTCTTTTTTCAGGCGTTGGCAAAATACAGTACGGCTCATGTTGACCTCTATGGTTGTAACTCTGGATAGGCGAGCAGACGGGCCGTGGCGGCCGCCAGCCCCACCTCGGCAGGATGGCGTAAGTTATACCAGAGTCGGTTATCTGCTTCCATGAGCCGCAGCGGCTGCGCCTCATCAATGTCAATCAGCAGCGGCTGAATATCGAGATGGAAGTGGCTGAAGGTATGGCGAAAACCGGCCAGTTCACGATAACCGTGATGGCTCAGGCCGAGGGACGCCAGCAGACCATCCACCTCCGCCAGCGAGGCCACCTGCGGGAAGCAGTAGAGCCCGCCCCAGATCCCCTGTGGCGGCCGCTTCTCCAGCAGCAACTCATCGCCATGGCGGATCAACAACATGACGCCATCGCGGACCGGAATGCTCTTCTTGGGCTTGCTGTTGGGATAAGCGGTAGGCTTGCCTTGCGACAGCCCCTGGCAATCGGCCCGCACCGGACAGCGATCACAGGCAGGCTTGCTGCGGGTGCAGATCGTCGCCCCGATATCCATCATCGCCTGGTTGTAGTGCGCCACACCCAGCTTGGGGGTCAGCCGGATGGCGATCTCCCACAGCTCGTTCTCCACCGGTTTCAGGCCCGGCCAGCCCGGCAAGGCCAGCCAGCGGGTGAGCACCCGCTTCACGTTGCCATCAAGGATGGCGTGGGGCTGACCGAGGGAGAGCGACAACACGGCCCCGGCGGTAGAACGACCAATCCCCGGCAGCGCCATCACCTCGTCAAAGCGCTCGGGAAAGAGACCGTGGTGGTGATCGCGGATCTGCTGGGCCGCCTTGTGCAGGTTGCGGGCCCGGGCGTAGTAGCCAAGCCCGGTCCAGTGGTGCAGCACCTCGTCGACAGGGGCATCGGCCAGCGCCACCACATCGGGGAAGCGCGCCATAAAACGCTGGTAATAGGGGATGACTGTGGCGACCTGGGTCTGCTGCAGCATGATCTCCGAGACCCAGACCCGGTAAGGGGTCTTCTCCTGCTGCCAGGGCAGGGTTTTGCGGCCATGAAGCTCGTACCACTCCAGAACCCGGCTTGCGAAGGTTGATTGATTCACGTTGTTCTCATGTCGTTGATATAAGGGGAACTCTGCGGTTCCTTCGGCTCATCTGGCCTGCGTGGGCTTAAAGTCATCCCGCAGCACAGCGCCAGCTGTCTGGTGCGGCAGCGTAAGGCCTCGTCACGCCCAAGTCAAAGCCGCGCTGACTGACGCTGCGGGCAGGTGGTGCTCAGGCAGCAAAGCGGTAACAAAGACGATATACTCGGCCCCACGATTGATGACGGGAGAGACGGTTTGCAGACTTATCTGGTTGGGGGCGCAGTGCGGGATCGCCTGCTGGGATTGCCGCAGGGCGACAGAGATTATCTGGTGGTCGGCGCCACCGTGGAACAGATGCTAGCGCTGGGTTTTACCCAGGTCGGCCGCGACTTTCCCGTGTTTCTTCACCCCAAAACCCAGCAGGAGTATGCCCTCGCCCGTACCGAACGCAAACAGGGTCAGGGCTACACCGGTTTTGTCTGCCACGCCGCCCCCGATGTGACGCTGGAACAGGATCTGCTGCGCCGGGATCTCACCATCAACGCTATCGCCGAGGATGATCAGGGCCAGCTCCATGATCCCTACGGCGGCATCAAGGATTTGGAAAAGCGGCTGCTGCGCCACGTTTCCCCTGCCTTTGCCGAAGATCCGCTGCGCATCCTGCGGGTCGCCCGCTTCGCCGCCCGCTTCCACGCTCAGGGCTTTACCATAGCGCCGGAGACCCTCGCCCTGATGAGCGAGATGACGGCCGCTGGCGAGCTGGCCCACCTCACGCCGGAGCGAGTCTGGAAGGAGCTGGAAAAAGTGCTGCTGGGGCCGACCCCGCAGATCTTTATCGAGGTGCTGCGCCAGTGCGGCGCCCTGAAGGCGCTGTTCCCAGAGATTGATGCGCTGTTTGGCGTCCCCGCCCCGGCCAAGTGGCACCCGGAGATCGACACCGGCATCCACACCCTGATGGTGCTGGAACAGGCGTGCCGGATCTCCCCCGAGCTGACCGTGCGCTTTGCCGCCCTCTGCCACGACCTTGGCAAGGGAGTAACCCCCAAGGAGTTCTGGCCAAGCCATCACGGTCACGGCCAGAAAGGGCTGCCGCTTATTCGCGCTCTGTGCGAGCGGTTCCGGGTACCCAATGAGTGCCGGGATCTGGCGCTGCTGGTGAGCGATCTGCACACCCACATCCATATCGCCTTTGAGCTCAAGCCCGCCACCCTGCTCAAGGTATTCGACAAGGCTGATGCCTGGCGTCGCCCCGAGCGCTTTGCCCAGCTGCTGGATGCCTGCCGCGCCGACTTCCACGGCCGCACCGGTTTCGAGGAGCGGGTCTACGCCGAGCCGGACTATGTGGCCGAAGCGCTGGCTGCCGCCCAGGCAGTGCCGGTGAAAGAGATAGTGGCGGCCGGTTTCAAAGGAGAAGAGATCAAGGAGCAGCTGGCCAAAAAGCGCACTGATGCCATCAGCCGCATCAAGGATGAGTGGACCTTTATCGAAGAGTAACCTCGGCCCCATAACAGACGGCCGCCCTGATGATGAGCTCCGCAAGGAGAGCATCGCCAGGGCGGCCGTTTTGCATCCAGATTAATATGTGAGGGGGGCGCTAACCCCTGCTGGTGCCGTTATGCGGGACCAATTCGCTCCATCAGGCTCATATGGGATGAGCCATCGTGGCGCTTGAGGTTCTGGCGATACTCGAACTGGCGCTGGCTCTCCTGCTTGAGCCCCAGCATCAGCGAATAGCACATCGCCAACATGATCACCGAGAAGGGCAGTGCCGCTATGATGCTGGCCGCCTGCAAGGCCGCCAGGCCGCCGGAAACCAGCAGGATAGCGGCAACCAGCCCCTGCCCCAGACCCCATACGGCGCGGTGCAGTACCGGCGGCTCCTGATCACCGATGGAGAGCAGGGTGGTGATGACCAGCGTGCCCGAGTCACTGGAGGTGATGAAGTAGGTGCAGATAAGCAGGGTCAATACAGCCTTGGCGATCCAGCCGAAGGTCTCCCAGTGCAGCAGCTCGACCGTCTTGTAGAGCGCCAGCGTCACATCCTGATTGACCGCAGCGACCACGCCGCCACCGCCAAACAGCTCCAGATTCATCGCCGTACCGCCAAACACGGTGAGCCAGAACATGCCGAGCAGCGAGGGTACCAGCAACACACCGAGCACAAACTCGCGAATGGTACGCCCCTTGGAAATACGGGCGATAAACATGCCGACAAACGGCGCCCAGGCAATCCACCAACCCCAGTAAAACGCCGTCCAGCTCGACTGCCAGGCCGAGGTGCCGTTGGCCTCGGTGTTGGTCCAGAAGCTCAGTTTGACGATGTTCTGCAGGTAATCACCGATGTTCTGTACATAGGCGTTGAGGATATAGGTGGTCGGCCCCAGCACCAGAAAGAGTGCGAGTACGAAGACGCTCAGCCAGATATTGAGCTCGGAGAGGATCTTCACTCCGCGCCCGACCCCGGAAACCGCCGACAGAGTGGCGATCAGGCTGATACTGCCAATCAGCCAGAGCTGGTTGGACTGCGACACCGCCATACCAAACATCTGGTTGAGGCCGGTATTCATCTGGGAGACCCCCAGACCAAGGGAGGTCGCCACCCCGAACACGGTGCCGAACACCGCCAGCACATCGGCCGCATGGCCCCAAAAACCGTAAATCCGCTCGCCAAGGATGGGGTAAAGCACAGAGCGGATCGCCAGCGGCAACTTGCGCCGGTAGCTGAAAAAGGCAAGTGACAGGCCGACGATCACATAGATGGCCCAGGGGTGCAGGCCCCAATGGAAAAAGGTAAGGCGCATGGCGATCTGGGCCGCTTCCGGGGTCATCCCTTCGGTAATGAACGGATTGCCCTGCAGATGGTTCATCGGCTCGGCGATGCTCCAGAACACCAGACCGATACCCATGCCTGCGCTAAAGAGCATGGAGAACCAGGCGAAGTAGCCGAACTCCGGTACCTGGTCGTCGTCACCCAGCCGGATGCTGCCAAAACGGCTGAACATCAGGTAGACGGCGAAGAACAGGAACAGGGCGACCACCAGAATGTAGTACCACTTGAACCCGGCAATAATCTGATCCTTGGCACCGACAAACCAGGCGGCCGCGGTATCGGGAACAAATACGCCAAACAGCAAAAACAGGGTGATCACGGTGAGGGCCGTCATGGCCATAGTCGGGTTGAGGCCTTTCAATAGCCCTTTGCTTGCTCGCATCCAGCCTCCTTAGTCGTTGTTGAAAAAGTCTTCGCCCACATGATCACCGGCACCGCCGATGGCGCGATAGACCAGTTTGCCAGCCGCCTGTTCGCGGTGATCCACCAGCGAAACCGAGGGCTGGCCATTCACGGCGTGACGCTTGCCAAGGAAGATGGCCATGGGGACACCCAGATTGGAGACACCGCTGGTGATCCAGAGGCGGTTGAAGTCGTAAGAGCCACCGATGAACTCCAACTGGGCCAGGCCGGTATCTAGGCCTGTCAGATAGAAGTTCATGGCACTTTCGTCAGGAAAGAGGTGCACCAGCACATAGGCGTAGCGTAATTCATTCACCAACTCCTTTAGGTTGAAAGTACCTGTCTCACTGCAGGAGAGGGGTAACTCACCATCATAGTGGTGTACCTTGAGGTTGTTGGGGTCTTCATCATAGGCAGGCTGATAGCGCACAAAAGCCGAGGTATCCGGCAGTTCATAGCGCACTCTGACCACACGTAACTCGGCCACCAGAGACTTGATATCCAGCTCGTCATTCATCATTTCGCTCCTCAAATGTCAGGGTGAATTCCGTGAAATGCCCGTCAACCTAACACAAAATTAGTTAGAGCAGAAATTATTACAACAAAAACCATATTGACCTTGTGACGAATTAGGCGGAAAATTTTGCGCCTCTCCATTGCCCTCCAATGACGCACACCCCATGGAAAAACATGATGAAGTGCTGGTTGCCCTGCGCCAGATTATTCGTGCCATCGATATGCACTCCAGGCGCTTGATCAAAGAAGCCGGGCTCACCTCCCCGCAACTCTTGCTGCTCAAAGGGATCGACGAGCTGGGACAGATCTCCATGCGTCAGCTGGCCGATCACACCAACATGAGCCAGGCCACCGCCACCACCATCATGGACCGATTGGAGAGCCGCCAACTGGTGCAGCGCGTTCGCAGCAATACCGACAAGCGCAAGGTTCACGCGACACTGACTGACGCAGGCCGCGCCCTGCTGGCCCAGGCCCCGACCCCGCTGCAAGAGCGCTTCATCCAACGTTTTCAGGCACTGGAAGCGTGGGAGCAGACCCTGCTGCTCTCTTCCCTGCAACGCATCTCCTCCATGATGAATGCAGACGAAATCGACGCTGCCCCGGTGCTGAGCGTCAGACCCCTCACCGAAGAGCAGGCATAAGCTGCTGAACAATTTCAGGCATAAAAAAAGCTCCCGAACGGGAGCTTTTTTCGATCAGGGGCCGCAGAGAATTACTCTTCCAGGCTGATCCCGATATTGGAGACGCCATCCTGAGAGGCGAATGCTCTGATGGCCAGGATTCGATCGCTGTCGCGCTCATGGGCAACCCGCTTGAGCAGTTCAACCTGGAACTCCAGTTCGGCTTCCATGTACTCGTGCTCGTAGAGCTCCTCTTCGGTCAGATCCCGCTCTTCCAGCAGCTCGATAAAACCGGCCACGGTACCGACTGACGCATGGCTGGCATCGTTGGCCTCTTCGCCAACCCGGCAGATCACCGAGTTGTAGGCGCAGCCCAGCGCAACACAGGCATCCAGCGCGGGATAGGCACCGTAGGATTCAAACTTGCGGGGATCCGGAATGTGAGACTCGAACTCTTCGAGAATGGCACCCAGATTGACCCGGGATCCCTTGACGGTGAGGTAGACCCACATCTGATCCAGCGCATGCCGGAAAGCGCCTGCATTGCCAAAGCCGGAAGCCTGACAGAACAGGGCATAGTTGGGGTACATGCGCTCTGCCAGCGCCAGGGTGTAGACGGTCTGTTGCCAAGGCTGTAGCTCGGCCAGTCGCTTATAAAACTTGTCACCAAACACTGGAGTCGGATCCTTTGCAAAATGTGGGGCAGATTGTAGCCCACGAGGCGCGCGGCGAAAACGAAAAAGCGCCCTGGTCGGCTATGTTGCGATATGAAGTCAGGTAAGATGGGTCGAGAGCGGCATCTTGTTGCGCCGCAAATTCTGATAAGGAACAAGAGTATGAGCCAACGTACCCTTCTTTTGCTCAGCCAGGATAATGCTCACTACGAACGGCTGCTCAAGGCCGCCAATCTCCCCCATCTGCGCATTCTGCGAGCCGATAACCAGAGCGATGCCGAGAAGCTGATCGGCGAAGCCCATATTCTGATGGCCGAACCGGCCCGTGCCAAACCGCTGCTGCCCAAAGCCAACAAGCTGAGCTGGTTCCAGTCCACCTATGCGGGAGTCGATGTGCTGCTCGACCCTGACAGTCGCCGCGACTACCAGCTCACCAATGTGCGCGGCATCTTCGGCCCGCTGATGAGCGAGTATGTCTTTGGTCATCTGCTCAGCCTGATGCGCCAAATCCCCCTTTATCGGGAACAGCAGAAACAGCGACTGTGGCAAAGCCACCCCTATCAGGGCCTCAAGGGGCGCACCATGCTGATCCTGGGGACCGGCAGCATTGGTCAGCATATTGCCCACACCGGCAAACATTTTGGCATGAAGGTGCTGGGCATCAGCCGCAGCGGTCGGGAGCGGGCCGGGTTTGATCAGGTTTATCAGCTACCTGCGCTCAACAAGATGCTGGCGCAGGCCGATGTCATCGTCAGCGTGCTGCCAGCCACCCGCGATACCCGTCATCTGTTCAATGCCGCCCGCTTCGAACACTGCAAACCGGGCGCCATCCTGTTCAACGTCGGCCGTGGCAGCGCCGTGCACTCTGGCGATCTGCTCACCGCACTGCGTACCGGCAAGCTGGCGATGGCGGTGCTGGATGTGTTCGAGCAGGAGCCGCTGCCCGCCGACAGTCCACTGTGGGGCCAACCCAACCTCATCGTCACCCCCCACAACAGCGCCTACAGCTTCCCGGATGATGTGGCCCAGATCTTTGTGCGCAACTACATCCGCTTTATCGATGGCCAGCCACTGGATGGCAAGATCGACTTCGACAAGGGTTACTAACCCTCACTGCGCATGTAAAAAGGCCCCGCCAATCTGGCGGGGCCTTTCATTTCAGGCTGTGACGACAGGAATCAACCCGCGGCCAGCTCCTTGCGGTAGCTCTTCACCTTGGCAAGGAACTGACGACGCTCCTTGCCGCTGAGCGGTTCAGCCATAGGCAGCTTGGCGGTCATGGCATTGACCGGGCGGTTGTTAATCCGCAGCTCGTAGTGCAGGTGAGCACCGGTCGAGCGACCTGTGTTGCCAGAGAGGCCGATCTTGTCGCCCATCTTCACTCGCTGACCGGTTTTGACCAGCAGCTTGCTCAGGTGCAGATAACGGGTAGAGAGAGTACGGCCATGCTTGATGACGATATAGGTACCCGCCAGTGGGTGGCTGGTTGCCTTCTGGACGACACCATCGCCGGTCGCCAGCACTGGCGTGCCCACCGGCACCGCAAAGTCAGTGCCCTCGTGAGGACGCACCATACCGGTTACCGGATGTTTGCGCGCCGGGTTGAAGTTGGAGCTGATCCGATAGCGGCTGTGGGTCGGGTAGCGGCGGAATCCGCGCTCCAGACTGTTGCCCTGACCGTCGTAATAGTTGCCGTCATCGGAGAGCCAGGCCGATACCGTCTTGCCCTGGCTGGTCACTTCCACACCCAGCAGCTGGCTGTTACCAGTGCTCTTGCCTTCCACCGTCTCCTGGCGTACAAGCACTTTGAACTTGTCGCCCTTCTGCAGATCCTTGGCAAAATTCATTCGCCACTGGAACAGGTTGGCAATTTTCTGGATATGGTTGGCCGGAATCCCCGCATTGCGGGCACTGACATAGAAGCTGCCGTTGATCACGCCGTTGTAACGCTGCGGTTGCCACTCAACCTTCTCATTGATCATGGAGGCGGTATAGGCATCGTCGCTGCGAGCCATCACCAACGTCTGCTTGATGTTCAGGCGGATTTTGAGTTGCTGCAGGATGTTGTCCTGATCGATCAGCAGCTCAATATTCTGGCCCGGCTTGAGGCGCGCCAGATAGTTCTTGTTGTCCGCGTCCAGCACCTTGTAGAGGGTGGTGGTGGATAGACCGAGATTGTTAAAAATAGCGGTCAGGTTTTCTCCGTTGCGGACCCGGTAATCCTGCCACTGGGGGGTGGTGTCGACCGGGATGTCGTCATCCGGCGCACTCTGATCAACCAGTTCGTGATCGGGGATTTCGTTAAAGTCGGTGTTGTTTTCGTTGGTTGCCGTACCTGCGGTATCAATGGGCAACTCAAGACGCAGCGGCCGCTCGAGGATGTCACCCGGAGCTGGCAATAATGCTACTGCTGACAGGGTCATGGCCGTCAGCATCAGCATGGCGTAAAAGTGTTTGCGGGGAACCGGTGGTTCCCAATTGGCAGCCTGTACTACCAAGGGACGGAGACGTTTCATCCGCTATCCTGTATTTAGATCTAAAGAGTGTGAGTTGCGATGTCAGTTGTGACAAAACCGTATAAAACTGTTTGTTGGACACAAATAGTTACAAATAGTTCATCACAATCTGCATGAACCTCACATTTTATGCATAACCCGCCCGGATGGGCAGAAATGATCGTCTTTTTTAACCATTTTTTCCTATTTTTAAGAACCGGGTCGGATTCGATACTGAATAGAAACCTGAAATGTTGCGATAACTTTTCCATGGAGTGGATATGTCGTTAGCAAAACTGTTAATCAGAATAATTGTCGTCCTGTTCCTGATCGGTGCAGCGCTGCTGTTTGCACTGGAAGTCACGACGGTCCGCCAATCCATCCTCGACCAGATGTCAGCCAACCTGGAAACCGCCATCACCGCTCTCGGGCTGGTGCTGCAAGGAACCCTGCTTAATGACGACAATGTGCTGGCCGAGACCATAGTCAATGCGATGTTTGATGGCGGTTTCGTCAGCTCGGTCATTCTGGTGGATCCGGATGGTCAGGTACTGTTTCAGAAGGCATTCCACTCTACCCAACAAAATGTCCCCGGCTGGCTTCCCTCGGTTATCGGCATGCCCCCCGTCAAAATTGAGCAAGAGTTGACCGATGGCTGGCGCATGCTGGGCACTCTGACCCTTGAGGGGCATAGCGGCTACGCCTATCAGCATCTGTGGAATGCCATCAGTCGCACCGGTCTGGCGCTGCTGGCGGGCCTCGTCGTATTTACCCTGATCATCTCTCTGGTCTGCAAACGCCTGCTGCAGCCCCTGGAGCAGATCAACCTGCAGCTGATCCGTATCCGCAAACACCAGTTCAACAGCACCCTGCCCACTCCCTGGTTGCAAGACCTCAGAGAAGTGGCACTTTCCATCAACCAATTGGTTTCCGAACGCAAACGGGATCTGCTGCAACAACGACTCAAAATCACCCAGCTGGGAAAACAGCTGCCACTGACGACCCCACAGCCGCTGCAAGGAGTGAGCCCGCTGCCGGAAGGCGGACAACTGCAAAAATTTGTCTCCACACAAGGGGAGATCGCGCTCTATCAGCGTTTCTTGCCCAGTCAGCCCCTCGGTGCCGACAGCGATCTCGCAACCATCCAGAGCACCCTGCAACAGTGGCAGCACTCTCATATAGAAGGGGTCTTGCTGCCCCTCTCCCTGCTCAATCACCCGCAATGGTCCGAGATCGCCCCTCTGCTAAGCCAGGGGCGAGGAAAAACACTGGATTGGCACTGGGATGTAGCCACATTCCCCGCCCACGGCCAGTCTACCTTGGCTGCGTTGCAGGAACAGGGGTGTGAGCTCGCCTTCAGCGCCATTCCCCTCAATGCGGATACCTTCAATCAACTTGACCCGCTCAATCCCATCTTTATCAGCTGTCAGCTGACCGATGCGCCGCTCTACTGGAATCTGCTCTCCCAAACCATGCATGCCGCCGGTTATACCCTGCTGGCAGAATCGGGAGAGTGCCGCGACATCGACAAACTGCGGACCTGGGGTATCGATGGTTATGCCAAGGAGGCGCAATCATGAAGAAGCTCGCCATGCTGTTGCTCCTGCTGTGGCAACCCGGCCTGATGGCTGAAACCGTCACTATCACCACCGGGGGTGAGCAGGGGATTTATCACCAGATAACCAAAGAGTTTTGCCGTCTGGCCCATGAGGTCGATGAGCAACTTGCGTGCACATTGCTGAGCTCATCGGGTTCAATAGAAAACCTGAAGCGGCTGAAGAGTGGCGAGACCGCCTACGCCATGGTGCAGTCAGACTGGCTGTATCAGGCAAGCAAAGGCGTGGGCCCTTTTACCACCCAGCCGCAACCTGAGCTGCGCGCCCTGTTTGCCACCCATGCCGAGCCCTTCACCATAGTGATCCGTGCCGATGGCGATATCACTTCACTGGAACAGCTCAAGCTTGCCCCCATCGACATGGGGTTGAAGAGCTCGGGAACCCGCCAGACGGCGCTGACCCTGTTCAACATCTTGGGAGCGAAAGAGCAGGATCTCGATCTGAAGAGCATGGCCAACCTGCCGGATGCGCTCTGCAGCAAGCAGATCGACGCATTTGCACTGGTGATGGGACACCCTAACCGGATTGTGCTCGACACCGCCAAACGTTGCGCGGTCAGTTTCCTCCCCATCGATGGGGCCACCCGTGATCAGCTACTCAAGGGGGTCAAATATTACCAACGCAGTCAGGTGCCCGCCCGCATCTACCCCGGCAATCTGAAGGCGACCCCCACATTTGCCATTGCCGCCACCCTGGTCACCAATGCCAGCATGCCGGAAGAGTCTGTCTATCGTCTGACCAAGGCCATGCTGACCCAGCAGACCAAGTTCAATGAGCAGACTTATGGCTACGCCAATATGTTTCACCGGGCACGCAATAAAACCGGTCCGGTGCTGAGTATTGAGCAGCATCCGGGCGCGGCGAAATATTTCGAGGAGCTGAAAGCGGCAGGCAAGCTATAACTGACGACGGGGAGAGCGCAGTTGCTCGCTGGAGAAACGGGTCTTCATCGATGTCCACTGCGCCAACCGATCGGCACTCCCCGCCAGCGTCCCTTCCCGCCGTGACTTCATGATCCAGATGCTTTTGGCATCGAAACTGTAAACGGGAATGAGATCGGTACGCTTGCTGCCCGGCAGGATCCGGCTGTTGATGTTGTCGAGCACCAGTGGATCAGCCTTGGGCGTCGGGAAGTAGAGCGTCACCATGTGGAATTGGTTGTAACGCACCGCCTTGACGTAGGCCAGCCGCAGCTTCTTCTCATCCACCCCCAGCTCCATCAGGGTGTAGTACTTGGAGATGCTGTAATCCTCGCAATCCCCACCCCGGGCACCGATGAACTCCAGCGGATTGGCCCAGTAATCCTCATCTCCCCACAGCTTGGGATCCTCGCTATAGGTGAGATTGTTGAAGTAGTTGTTCACCAGCTCGATCTTCTGCTGGTCGGTTGTACCCGCTCTGGGGGTGAGCAGGCGAGAGAATGCCTCGGCCCGTTGAATGGCGCGGCCACCATACACTTCCTGCAGCTTGGCCCGCAGATCCGGACTGGCAATATATTCGGAAAGACGCGAAGCCTGCACGTTGGCGCAACATAGCGCCAACGTGCAGGCCGGGATCAACAACCATTTCATACCGGACACTCCATGTCAGATGCTGGAGGTCAGTATAGCCCCTCCGGATGAGAGACTCAGCCGCTGATCAGCGACATTGGGCAAATGCGTCTGCCAGTTGCTGCATGAATTGGGGATAACCATCCGGGCCGAGCGGTACCTGTTCACCCACCTCATCAAGCAACAGCACCTTGGCGCCGGTATTGCGTGCCACCGATTCGATCACAGCCGGTGAGAATTGCGGCTCGGCATAAATGCAGCTCGCCTGCTTCTCTTCCAGTGCCTTGCGGATATCCACCAGGGTCTTGGCGCCAGGGCGACGCTCAGGGCTCACGGTAAAGTGACCCTTTGAACTCATGCCGTAGTGGCGCTCCCAGTAGCCATACGCCTCGTGGAATACAAAGTACCCCTTCTCATTCACCGCCTTCATCTGGCCGGCAATCACCTTGTCTTTGGCATCCACCTTGGTATCAAATGCCGCGAGGTTGGCGTCATAGCGAGCCTGATTGGCCGGATCCAGCTTGCCCAATTCACTTGCGATCGCCTTGGCAATCACTTTGGCCTGCGTCGGGCCAAGCCAGATATGGGGATCGACCCCTTCGTGATGATGTCCTTCATGCCCTTCATCATGGTCACCGTGCTCGTGGGCGGCATGATCGTGATCATCATGGTCATGGGAGTCGTGACTATCCTGAGTCGCGTAGTTGAACAGCGGCATCCCCTCAACCTGAGTCAGGGCCAGAGCATGGGGATGGTTGGCCAGCGGCTTGGCCATAAAACCTTCCAGCTCGGGGCCAACCCACACCACCAGATCGGCACTGTTGATGCTGCGAATATCGGACGGACGCAGGGAGAAATCGTGGGGAGAGGCACCGGTCGGCAGCAATACCTTGGGCTCGCTCACCCCGTCAGTGATCGCCGCAGCGATGAAGCCAAGGGGCTTGATGGTGGTCAGTACCTCAATGGCACGAACAGGCAAACTCACCGCCAGCAGGGCAGTGAAAAACGCAATAATTCTCATTGGTGAATCTCGTCAGGGGGTGAGTATGTGATAATATAACAGCCGCTTTTTGTTATATTATAACTCTCACTGGCTGTAAACCCCGGAGTTGTCATGAGCCAACTGGTAGAGCTGAAAGAGGTCTCTCTCTCGTTTGATGGACGCTCTGTGCTCGACAAGGTCTCCTTTACCCTCAATAAAGGCAAAATCACCACGCTCGTCGGCCCCAACGGGGCGGGCAAGAGCACCCTGAGCAAGCTTGTGCTGGGTCTGCTCACCCCGGACTCGGGCAAGATCACCCGCAGCCGCGATCTGAGAGTCGGCTATGTGCCACAGCGCCTCTATCTGGATCCCACCTTGCCGCTGACGGTACGCCGCTTCCTGCAACTGGGCAAAAACAGCCGCCTCTCCATCGAGGAGGCGCTGACCCGGGTTGGCGCAGAGGGATTGCTGGAAAACCGGATGCAGAAGCTCTCCGGAGGTGAGATGCAGCGTGTGCTGCTGGCTCGCGCCCTGCTGGTCAAGCCCGAGCTGCTGGTGCTGGACGAGCCGGTACAAGGGGTCGATATCACCGGCCAGATCGAGCTCTACGCCCTGATCGGTCAGCTCGCCGCCGAGCTCAATTGCGCCGTGCTGATGGTCTCCCACGACCTGCATCTGGTGATGGCCAGCACCCACGAGGTGATCTGCCTCAACCGCCATGTCTGCTGTCATGGCGAGCCGGAAAGCGTGGCCCGCCATCCCGAATTTGCCCGTCTGTTCGGGCGACCGGAGCAGGAGGTGCTGGCGGTCTATACCCACCATCACCACTGCGACGGCGAACACCATCATCATGAACCGCAGGCCCCCGTCATCCGCCTGCCTTCTCGCAACAACGCTCACAGCAAATAGCGCAAGCAACAGGACATTCAAGTGGACAGCTTTCTGTTATACGCCCTCGCGGCCGGTCTCGGCATCGCCCTGCTGGCCGGCCCCCTTGGCAGCTTCGTGGTATGGCGCAAGATGGCCTATTTTGGCGACACCCTCTCCCACGCCTGCCTGTTCGGCATCGCGCTGGGCATCCTGCTGCAGGTCGATCTCACCCTGGCGGTGGTGGTCTGCTGCCTCGCCATGGCGATGCTGCTGGTGATCATGAGTCGCAACCAGCAGGTGGCCACCGATACCCTGCTCGGCATTCTGGCCCACAGCGCCCTGTCCCTCGGTCTGGTTACCTTGAGTTTTATGGATAACGTGCGGGTGGATCTGATGGCCTACCTGTTCGGCGACCTGCTCTCGGTACAACCGATGGATCTGCTCTGGATCTACGGCGGTGGCGCGCTGGTACTGCTCACCCTGTGGCGACTGTGGGATCCCCTGCTCTCCATGACCATCTCGGAAGAGCTGGCACGGGTAGAGGGGATCCGGGTCGATGTGCTGCGCTGCGTATTGATGCTGCTGATCGGGCTGGTGATCGCCGTGGCGATGAAGTTTGTCGGGGCGCTGATCATCACCTCCCTGCTGATCATTCCCGCCGCCACCGCCCGTCGTTTCAGCCAAACGCCGGAGCAGATGGCTGGCTTTGCCGCGCTGATCGGCTGCCTCGCCGTACTCGGCGGGCTGACCCTCTCATGGTATCAGGACACTCCGGCAGGGCCTTCGGTCGTCGTCTGTGCCACCAGCCTGTTTGTGCTGAGCCAGTTCAAGAGAGCGTAACGGTGCAGGCTAGAGCGGCATGCTCTGGCGTGTCTCCATCATCAGCCACTGGCGTAACCGGCTGATGGCGGGCTCATGGGCCCGCGAGCGCTTGCAGGTAAAGTAGAAGGCATCCCCCGTCTCCAGCTGGTGTACCGGCAAGGCCACCAGCTGGGGATCATCGGGCCGCAGCATGTAATCATTCACGAACGCCACCCCCTGATCCCAGGCAGCCGCCTCCATCGCCAGCAGCACATGGCTGAAATGGTGCATCCGCGCCTCGTCCGGGATCACCAGCCCGCCCGCCTTGGCCCAGCGCTGCCAATCCTCGCCCCGCGCCTTGTAAATGGACTGCACCGAGAGCAGCGGCAACTGCCAGATGGCCTCAGGCCACTCCCCGCAGATCTGCTGCAACAGGCGGCGACTACAGACCGGAAAGAGCCGCTCCTGATAGATAAGGTCGTGGCAGTAGCCCCGACCGTGGGGTGAGACGGTGATAAAGCAGTCCGCCACCCGATCGGAAAGTTCGGGATCTTCCGCCACCATCTCCAGACTCAGATCCAGCTCGGGGTAGAGCTGGCGCAATCCGGCCAACCGCGGGATCAGCCACTTCACCGCAAAGGAGCTGTAGACCGCGAGGCGCAGCCGCATCTCGCCGCCACCGCGCAGTTGCTCGCTGCTCTGGGCTATCTGGCCGAGGCCGGCGGCAATCCCCTCGAAGTAGCTCTCCCCCTGTGGCGTCAGCGAGAGCAGCCGCCCCTGACGCAGTAGCAAGCGTTCCCCCAGAAAATCCTCCAGCAGGCGGATCTGGTGGCTGACCGCACTCTGGCTGACGTTCAGTTCAAGGGCGGCACGGGAGAAGCTGAGCAGCCGGGCCACTACCTCGAAATATTGCACCGCACGCAGAGGAGGAAGCTTCATTATCTAAATATCTCATGGGTGGTCATTTTTTATCATTTTACTGGATAAAGGCCCCCGCGCTACCCTCCCCTCATCTGAAGTGGGAGGTGGTATGAATGCAGTAGGGATCGGCATCCTTTATCTGGTGCTGGGCAATATGGTGGCGGTCTTTTCCGATGCGCTGGTCAAGGTACTGGAGCCGGATCAACCCATCTTCCAGTTTGTCTTTTTTCGCCAGCTCTCGGCCGCCATTCTGCTGATGCCCTGGCTGCTCTGGTCATGGCGCCGCAACCCGCCGGTGGCCATCAAGTGGCACCTGCTGCGGGCTCATATCTGGGCGGTCGGCGTCTGCCTGATGGTGGTGGCCCTCACCCGCTTGCCGCTCGCCACTGCCAATGCCCTCTTCTATGCCGCCCCCCTGATGATGGTGCCGCTGGCAGTGTGGATGGCGGGGGAAGCGATCTCGCGCCAGAAGGTGCTGACCGCGGTTATCGGGTTTATCGGGGTATTGATCGTGCTGCGCCCGACCGAGGTGAACTGGGCCGCGCTGGCGGCGCTTGGGGTGGCGCTGTCGATGGCGCTCAACAATCTGCTGATCAAGCGGATCCCGCTCAAGCAGCCCATCGCCCAGACCCTGTTTTTCACCAACGTGCTGAGCATGCCCTTCATTCTGGCGCTGGCATTGTGGGAAGGGGGCAACTGGCAGTGGCAGATGTGGTGGCCCGCTTTTGGCTCCTCGGCGCTGATCATGGTCTATGCGGGATTATGCGTGGTGGCCTATCGCAAGGCGGAGGCGAGCAAGATCGCCTCGGCGGAGTACACCGGTCTGCTGATGGCGGTGGCCATCGGGGTGTGGCTGTTTGACGAGCAGCCGGGCCTGCCGCTGCTGCTGGGCTGTATCTGCATCGTCCTGCCGCTCATCGCCATGGCCCGCAGCAAACCAAAACCGCTGGCCGAGCCAGCGCTCTAATACTCAGGGTCTCCCCAGAAGCGGGGCGACCCTTTGCTGCAGATGGGGGACGATCTCCTGCTCGAACCAGGGGTTCTTCCTGAGCCAGAGGGTGTTGCGCGGGGAGGGATGCGGCAACGGCAGCCAGCCGGGGCCATAGTCGGCCCAGCTGCGCACCGTATCGGTGAGCGATCCCTTGGCTGCCCCCCGCAGATAGTAGGCTTGTGAATATTGGCCGATCAGCAGGGTCAGCTCAATATTGGGCAGCAGCATCAGCACCTTGTCGTGCCAGGTGGGTGCGCACTCGGGTCTGGGTGGCAGATCGCCGGATTTTCCCCTGCCGGGATAGCAGAGACCCATCGGCATGATGGCGATGCGTGATTCGTCGTAGAAGGTGGCCTTATCGACACCAAGCCACTGGCGCAGCCGGTCACCGGAGGGGTCATCCCACGGGATACCGCTGGCATGCACCCGGGTGCCGGGCGCCTGACCGATGATCAGCAGCCGGGCACTCTCGGCCCCGCGGATCACCGGACGAGGCCCCAGCGGCAGATGAGCCTCGCACAGACGGCAGGCCCTGATTTGCTCAAACAACTTATCGATTCGCTGCATGACGTTGATAGTACCAGCATTTCCCTGTTTTCCCTCTTGTGGAAACAGGGCGCGCCCCCTACTATCGCCATGGGTGTTTAATTTAATAAACGGACAATAATGAAAAACTGGCTAGGTACCGGCACCGCGACCCTCTCCTTCATCCTGTGGGGGATGCTGCCGCTCTATTATCAATTCATGCCCGAGGTCAACATGTGGGAGCTGATCTCCCACCGGGTGCTCTGGTCTGTGGTGCTGCTGGGGGCCCTGTTTTTGCTGCTTGGCCACAAGGTACCTTGGGCACAACTGCGCAGCGAGCCGCGCCAGCTCGGCCTCATTCTGCTGGCGGGCCCCGTCATGTCCATCAGCTGGTGCATGTTCACCTGGTGCCTCACTACCGGGCAAGTGCTGACCACCAGCCTCGCCTTCTTTATGACCCCACTGTTCAATATCGTATTCGCCGTCATCTTCCTCAAAGAGCGGCTCACCCCGCAAAAGCATCTGGCGGTCGCCCTGGCGCTGGCGGGGCTCGCCTACATGCTCTTTTGCTACGGCCAACTCCCCTGGTTCTCCCTCATCATGGGGGCCAACTTCGCCTGCTACGGCCTTATCAAGAAGAAGATCCACTACGACACCGGCACCAGCCTCTATCTGGAAGCCATGGTGCAACTGCCCATCGCGCTGATCATCATCGGCACGCTTGCATGGCACGGGGAAGGGGCATTCGTGAACGGGGATCTGGCCGACAAGCTGCTGCTGATGGGCAGTGCGCCCGCTACTCTGCTGCCGGTGGGGCTGTTCTGCTATGCGGTGGCGAGAACCCGGATGAGCACTGTGGGGCTGCTGCAATATATCGAGCCCAGCCTCGCCTTCCTGCTCGCCATCTACTGGTTTGGTGAGGCGCCGGACCCCATCAAGGCGGTCGGTTTCGCCTTCGTCTGGGCTGGTCTGCTGGTGAGCCTGTTGCCGCTACACCGGCTCAAGCGCCGCCCTCAGGGCGTACCGCGATAGGACTCCAGCACCTTGTGCCAACGGGGATCCCTGTCCATCTGCTCGGCGATGTCGTTGAGGGTGGCATGCAGCTCGGGACGGGATTTGGGCAGCAGGATATGGCGGGTATAGCTGGATTGGGGGAAGGGTGAGATAAACAGCTTGCCCTGATAGTGCTGTGCGTCGATGAAAAAGCCCAGCGATGAACCACTCACCAGCGTCACATCGATGCGGCCGCGCACCAGCAGCTCAAGATTGGTCTTCACCTTCTTGGCATCCTGACGTACCAGCTCCCCGCGGCCAGCCGCATCATCGATCCCCTGATAGCGGTAGCCCTCCACCCCACCAAACACCAGCCCCTTTAGGGAGTCAGGCCCGCGATAGGTGACCGGGTTGTAAATGTTCGAGACCAGCTCGTTGGTGTCGCGCATCACCGGAAAGGTCCAGAGATAGCGCTCGCGATGGGGATCCCCCACCCAGGCGGGATTGACCCAGACTACCAGACCGTCAAAGTCGGGATCCGCCATCTCCAGCGCCAGTCGGGCGCGATTGACCAGCCAGAGCTCGATTCTGGGTTCACCCCCCAGCTTTTCATTGAGATACTTGACCAGCTCGCGGCTCAGCCCTGCATCCACTCCGGTGTTGAAGGGGGGATGCTGATGGTAATCGTAGAGACGGATCGTCTCCCCCAGAGCCGGGACCGACAACAGTAACCACAACCAAAACCAGACTCTCATCGCACCTCCTTGAGCTGCCTCTGAGTTTGGCACAGAGAATTTGAATGAGAGAACCCGCGACCACCACACCTGTACAGCAACCTTCCGCCCCTTCCCGCTGGTCTGTCTATATGGTGCGTACTGCCACCGGCCTGCTCTATACCGGGATTAGCACGGACCCGCTGCGCCGTCTGCGCCAGCACCAGAGTGGCAAGGGAGCTCGCGCCCTGCGCGGCAAGGGACCATTGACGCTGGCGTGGCAACAGGAAGTCGGCGAGAAGGGGGCGGCACTGCGCATCGAATATCGCCTCAAGCAGCAGCCGAAATCCTTCAAGGAGCAGCTGATCCACAGCCCGGCACTCTGGCAGCGCTGGAGCCCCCAGTGGTTACCCGCAGCCACCCAGCCTTGAGGACGACAGGCAAAAAAAGGCCACTCGATGAGTGGCCGGAAAGGGGAAATCAGGGAACATCACACAACGTCTTGCACAACCTCAGGCGGGTTAGAGGTAGGTATTGGAACGCTTGCTGCGGTTACTGATCAGCCAGCAAACCGCCAGCACCAGCAACAACCAGGGGGCCAGCTTGATGATCAGAGCAAGCATGCCGCCCAGTGCCCCAAGCAGCACGAACAGGCCGCTCACCAGCAACATGGCTACCAGGGTAAAACCGGTCAGTGCCATGACCAGCAGCACCACCAGCAATATGAAAAATTCCAGCATAACTTGCTCCTTATCAGTACCTTCTCTGCCGGCTTGGCAACCCTTCGGTCAATCCAGCCAGCGCTTCAATTCATAACGGGGCGGCATCATCAGCACCGCCAGCAGATAGGCGGCCAGTGCCAGCGGCGGCATCAGGATCAGGGCGAGCAGTGCCACCACCCGCACCGTGACTCTGGAGACCCCCAACCGCCTGGCAATACCGGCGCAGACCCCGGTCAGCTTGCGATGCACCAGATCCTTGGGCCAGGGGCTCATGTTTACACCTCCGCCTTCTGGCCTTTGAGGCGAGCCAGCTCGCGCTCGATCTCGTCATTGAGCTCCAGCTCGCGGAACTTGGCCTCCAGCGAGGGATTCTGCCCCAGAGTGGCCGCCTCCAGCTGGGCTTCCAGCTGATCGACCCGGCCCTGAAAACCGTCAAAGCGCGCCATCAGCTCATGCATACGCTGGTTGTCCACCTGAGCGCGGGCACGAATGCGGCTGTGGGCGGTCTGCTCGCGCAGGGTCAGCAGTTTCTGCTTCTCGCGCGCCTCGGTCAGCTTGGCCGCCAGTCGCTCGCTGTCGGCGGTGAGCTGGGCCAGCACCTCGGCCACCCGGGCCTTGTCCTGCTCCAGCTGTTCACATTTTTTGACCTCCGCCAGCTTCTCGGTCAGCGCGGCACGGGCCAGCTCCTCACGTCCCTTCTGGATGGCGAGCTCGGCCTTGGCCGACCACTCCAGGATCTGCGCCTGCAACGCCTGCTGGTGACGCTCCAGCTGTTTCTGTTCGGCAATCACGCGGGCGGCCTGGGTACGCATCTCGACCTGCACCTGCTCCATCTCTTCGATCATCAGGCGCAGCATCTTCTCCGGCTCTTCACTCTTGTCGAGCAGGCTGTGCAAGTTGGCATTTATCACGTCGGTCAGGCGGCTGAATACGCTCATGGTCTGGCTCCTTGTTGATGGGATGGCTATCTCTTCCCATTGCATTACAAGAGCCGTGCCAAGAAAAATTATTGTTGTTTTACATATAGATGGGAATTTAATGAGGAAATTCAAGGAGGGTTTATTGGTGAAAATAGCCAACCAGGTGGTGATTTTCACCAACAAAAAAGGGAGCCTGTGGCTCCCTTGTCGATTCGTCTGTGATATCCGTCAGGCGGCGTGGCTGTGGCCCAGCTTGCTGTCCAGTTCGGCCAACTTGGCCTCCATCCGGGCGCGGCAGGTGTCGGAGAGATCGCGAATGCCGCTGGCACCATGCTCCTTGCTGCAGACCGGGGCCATCACTTCCACCAGCACTTCGCCGTTGTCCCAGCGATTGAGGTCGACCTGACCGAAGTAGCTGGAGCAGACGATGGGCACCACGGGCACTTCAGCCTGTACCGCAGTGTGGAAAGCGCCCGCCTTGAACGGCAGCAGGCCACGTCCCTGGGAGCGGGTCCCTTCCGGGAACATCCAGATGGAGGTGCCACGGTTCTTGATGCGATCCACCACCTGACCTATGGTGCCGATGGCACGGGAGCGGTTGGAGCGGTCGATCAGCACGTTGCCGGAGAGCCAGAAGATAAGGCCGAACAGCGGCAGCCAGAGCAGGCTCTTCTTGCCCACCGCCACCACGCCAGGCTGCACCGCACCGGTCACGGTGAAGATGTCGAAGTTGCTCTGGTGGTTGCAGACATAGACCGCCGGGCCGACCGATTTGACCTCGTCGGCCACCGTCACCTTGACTCGCAGCCCGATCAGCGGGCAGACCGCGTGATACATGCGGGCGAAGACATAGACGTTGTTGGGATGGCGCGGACGAACCAGACAGAGCAGCAGGCCGAACAGGAACCAGAAAATGAGCAGCAGACCAAGCAGCAGCACACGGGCAATTTTGAGCATCGAACACCTCGAGTTTTAACTCGGCGCAGTATACTGATCCCCCTTTTAGCGAACAAGCGTTCGCCAAACAGAACCGACCACCCTCCCCGTCGCGCCACCCACAGTCCTGCTCATCAATACGCCGCCGACTTGCCCCACCCGCCATTGGTCGTTAGGATGGCCCCATCTTGATGGACGGGGCGAACATGATTTTGCAACAACGGGTAGCGAAACATCTCCTGCTGCTGGTCTGCCTGCTGGTGCTCAATTGTGCGGCCCAGCCGCTGGCCCGGCTTGCCCTGCTCGATCACGCCCTCAGCTGTCAGGCACTGCCCGTTCCAGGCTCGGCAACGGATCAAGAGGATGCCAAACCGGCCAGCCCGCAGCCCACCAGCTGCCAGCTCAACGGCAAGTGGCTAAGCGCCGCCACCCTGCTCTGCGTCGAACAGCTCTTCTTTGCCGTGGCCGTGCTGATCGCCCTGCTGGCCCCCCTTTGGCGCTACACACCGCCACTGCCCCCTCCCAGAGTCATCTCGCCGCCCGAGCGGCGTCTGCACCTCACCCTCTGCGTCTGGCGGGAATGAGTTTGGCAGCGTTCTTTCGTTAGCTGTCACTCATTTTTGCGAGACCAAAAAGATGTCGAATCTCTTCAAGGCGGCCCTGCTACTGGGCGGTCTGCTGTGGCAATCCATGGGATTGGCCAGCGACACGGGCTGGCTCACCAGCCCACAGAATGATCACGCCCGGGTACGGCTGCAGGCCGACCGCAGCACGGCAGATCAGACCCGCATCCTGCTCGATGTCGAGCTGGAGTCCGGCTGGAAAACCTACTGGCACAGTCCGGGAGAAGGGGGCATTGCTCCCCAGATCCTGTGGGACGAGCCGGTCGGTGACTTTCAGTGGCGCTGGCCGGTGCCACGCCACTTCGAGGTAGCCGGGCTCAGCACCCAGGGTTATCAGGGGGAGGTGACCTTCCCCCTCAGCCTCAACTATCCCGCAGGGCAACCGCTCAAGGGAACTCTACGCCTATCCACCTGCAGCAATGTCTGCATCCTGACCGACTTTCCCTTCACCCTGGCGGTGGATGGGCGAGCGCCAGCCGGTTTCGACTTCGGCTGGGCCAAGGCCATCAGCAACCTGCCCCAGCCGCTGCCTGCCGAGACCCGGATCGAGCTCGGTTATCAGCACAACCAACTGCAACTGCGCGCCGAGCGGGCAGAGGGCTGGCAATCACCAGCGCTCTTTATCGATGGGCTGGAGGGTGCCGAGTTTGGCAAACCAGCGCTTGAGGTCGAAGGCAACACCCTGATCGCCCGGGTGCCGGTGAGCGATGGCTGGCAGGGGGATGCGCCGGATCTGCGCGGCCAATCCCTCGGCCTGCTGCTCACCAGCGGCGAACAGGCGTGGCAGGGCAAGGGGACGATCGGCGCGCCACTCGCACTGCCCAACCAGAGCCATTCGCTGTTCTGGTTGCTGGGAGCAGCGCTGCTCGGCGGCCTGATCCTCAACCTGATGCCCTGCGTGCTGCCGGTGCTGGCGCTCAAGCTGGGAACTGTGTTGCAACATCAGCAGCGTGAACAGGGCGCGGTGCGCAAGCAGTTCCTCGCCGCCAGCGCCGGGATCATCGCCTCCTTCTGGGTGCTGGCGGCCATGAGCAGCCTGCTACGCGCCACGCAAGGGGCCGTCGGCTGGGGCATCCAGTTCCAGAGCGCCGGTTTTATCGGCTTGATGGTGCTGGTCACCATGCTGTTTTGCGCCAACTTGTTGGGGCTGTTCGAGATCCGCCTGCCCAGCGCCCTCAGCACCCGCCTCGCCACCAGCGGCGGCAACGGCCTCGGCGGTCACTTCCTGCAGGGGAGCTTCGCCACTCTGCTGGCAACCCCCTGCTCGGCCCCCTTCCTCGGCACTGCGGTAGCCTTTGCGCTGGCGGCGCCGCTCGGCCAGCTCTGGCTGATCTTCACAGCTTTGGGGATTGGCATGAGCCTGCCCTGGCTGCTGGTGGCAGCCCTGCCACGGCTCGCCCTCTGGCTGCCGAAACCAGGGCGCTGGATGAACCATCTGCGCATCCTGCTCGGCTTGATGATGCTGGGCTCCAGCCTCTGGCTCACCAGCCTGCTCGACAACCATCTCGGCAGCTATGCCACCGGCTGGCTGATGGTTGCCATGCTGCTGGCACTGCTGATTGGCATCATCTGGCGTTACGGCATGCGCGGCTTCACACTGGCGATCGCCCTAGCAGCCCTGATTGGCAGCCCCCTGCTGCTGAGCGGTGCCTTTAGCGCGCAGGGCTCGGCCAACGTTGACAAGGTGGTCTGGCAGCCGCTCTCTGAACGCGCCATCACCGATGCGCTGGCCCAGAACAAACGGGTCTTTATCGATGTCACCGCCGACTGGTGCGTTACCTGCAAGGCCAACAAATACAACGTGTTGCTGCGCGATGAGGTGCAACAGGCCCTCTCTGCCCCCGATGTGGTGGCCCTGCGCGGCGACTGGAGCAAACCAAGCGACACCATCGCCGCCTTCCTGCGTAAGCGGGGCGCGGCGGCCGTCCCCTTCAACCAGATTTACGGCCCGGAATTGCCGCAAGGGGCCACGCTGTCACCCCTGCTCGACAAGGACGATCTGCTGACCACATTGCACAAGGCTGGCCTGCTTCAGGCTGGCACCACCCGATTTTAAGGAGCAACCATGAAACCGACTCTTAGCGCCCTGACCCTGCTGGCCTCCCTTTCCGCAACCCTGCTGGCTCCGGCCCTGCACGCCGCCCCCTTCACCCCGGAGCAGGAGGCGCGCATCAAGGAGCTGATCCGCGAGACCCTGATCGCCAACCCCAAGATCCTCGACGAGGCCGCCGAATCCTGGGAGAAACAGAACGCTGCAGCCCAGGAGGCGCATCTTGGCAACTTCATCAAGGGCAACAAGGATGTGCTGTTCAACAGCGCCACCAGCCCGCGCCTCGGCGCCAAGAACCCCAAGCTGACGCTGGTGCTGTTCACCGACTACAACTGCCCCTACTGCAAGCAGTTCGATCCCCAGCTGACCAAGCTGCTCAAGGCCTATCCGGACGATCTGGGGCTTGTGATCAAGCTGCTGCCGTTCAAGGGGCAGACCTCCGCCAAGGCGGCCCAATACAGCCTGACCCTGTGGCAGCAAGATCCCGCCCGCTTCCTCACCCTGCACGACAAGCTGATGAGCAAGCAGGGGATGTTGACCGAGGCGGACATCAACAAGGCGCTGGCCGCCACCGGCAACACCGCGCTCAAACCGGCCACCAAGGCGACCGAAGAGCTGCGTAACAGCCTGCGCATCGGCACCATTCTGGGGGTACAGGGCACACCGGCGACGCTTATCGGCAACCAGCTGGTGCCGGGCGCCATCCCCTATGAGGAGCTGGAGCAACTGGTGAAGGCCGAACTGGCCAAGCAGGGGTAAGGGATGACCACCAATCCTCAACCCCGCTGGCGCCGCTGGGGCAAGGAGGCGCTCTGGCTGCTGCTGATGGCGCTGGTCATCTCGACCCTGCTGGATCTGTGGCGCAGCCCGACCCTGCCAGAGGGGGCGATGAGCGCCCCCGTCACTCTGCAGGATGGCAGCAGCACGGATCTCGCTACCTTAAGTCAAGGCAAGCCGCTGCTGGTCTACTACTGGGCCAGCTGGTGCGGGGTGTGCCGTTTCACCACCCCGGCGGTGCAGCAGCTCTGGCAAGAGGGGGAACACGTGCTGACGGTGGCACTGCGCTCCGGCAATTCGGAACAGTTAGGCAAGGGGATGAGCAAGAAGGGGCTCACCTTCCCGACCCACAACGACGAGTCGGGAGCGCTGGCCGCCAAGTGGCAGGTAGGGGTCACCCCGACGTTCCTCGTTATCAAGGATGGCAAGCTGGTGAGCAGCACCACCGGCTGGAGCTCGAAGTGGGGCTTGCAGCTGCGGCTCTGGTGGGCATCGCTCTAGCCACGCAACAACATTGCCTGCAACAGGGCCATCCCACCGGATGGCCCTTTTTTATGCCGACATTTTTATCCCGACATCAGGCGGGGAGCTGCATCCCACGCACCTGCTCCAGCAGGGCAGTCACCGCCGCCGAGCGCAACGCATCGGGGGCGTAGCAGAGCCCCACCCGCCGCTTGAAGGAAGAGGCCGCCAGCTCGGCGACCGAACAACCGGGCAAACAAAGCGAACGGGGCAGCCAGGCGATCCCCGCCCCGGCGGCCACCATGGTCGCAGCCAGTCGCAGCGACCCCGCCCGCCGTGGATAGAGCGGCGCCTGATTACCGAGAATGGCGATCAGCCGCAGGTGGGAGTCGTGGCGCGGGCAGGTGACCCAGGGCTCGTCCGCCAGCGCATCCGGGGTGAGCGATCCCTTGCCCGTCAGCGGGTGATCCGGCGTCAGCACCAGCACAAACTCCTCCTCCAGCAGGGGGATAAAGAGCTCGTCACCGCAACGCAGGGATTCACACCCCAGCCGCACATCGCCACAGCAACCCTCCTCCAGAGTCAACAGGATCTCCTCGTGGGCGAGCGCCCCTTGCACCAGCGTCCCCACCACGCCATCGCCAAGGTCTGCCTCAATCCCCACCGTCAGCTCGAGGCAGGGGGAGGTTTCACGAAACTCGCGGGCGAGGGAGTCGGTGTCGGCAATCAGCCGCTTGGCACGGGGATAGAGCCGGTGGGCAGCTTCAGTCCCCTCCACCCCGCGCGCCTGCCGCACAAACAGGGTCACCCCCAGCTCATCCTCCAGCGTCTTGATGGTGGTGGAGAGGGTGGGCTGGGTAATGAAGAGGCGAGTGGCCGCCGCCGTGATATTGCGCTCCTCGAAGACAGCCACAAACGCGCGCAGAGTTCGCACATCCATAGAATTTACCTATACCAGACAGTCATAAAAGCCATTTTTCACGGCAACACGGGGCAAATATAGTGGCTTACCTGCCACAAGGCATCCCAATTTTCTATATTAGCGTCTATCAACACCGTCAGGAGCCATCATGCGCCATCTCTCTGTCATCGGCCTCGGGGCCATGGGCTCCGCCCTCGCCACCACATTGCTCAAGGCGGGCCATCCGGTCACCGTCTGGAATCGCAGCGCCGCCAAGGCGGCCCCGCTGCAGGTGCTGGGTGCAACACTAGCCCCCTCGGTTGGTGCAGCCATCGCCGCAAGTGATATCACCCTTGTCTGCGTCGATAACTACGCCGTCAGCCAGCAGTTGCTGGATGAGGCGAGCGATGCGGTGGCGGGCAAGCTGCTGGTGCAGCTCTCCACCGGCAGTCCGCAGGGGGCCAGAGCGCTGGAGAGCTGGAGCCACGCCCGCGGCGCCCGTTATCTCGATGGCGCCATCCTCTGCTTCCCGGATCAGATCGGCACCACTGATGCCAGCATCATCTGCTCGGGGGCCAGCGCTGCCTTTAGCGACGCCGAGCCGGTGCTGCGCCTGCTCGCCCCCACCCTCGACCATGTGGCCGAGGCGGTGGGCGCCGCCGCGGCGCAAGATTGTGCCGTCGCCGCCTACTTTGCCGGTGCTCTGCACGGCGCGCTCATTTGCGAGGCGGAAGGGTTGCCGGTGGCCAAGGTGTGCGCCCAGTTCAGCGAGCTCTCCCCCATTCTCGGTGGCGATGTGGCCCACCTTGGCAAGACGCTGGCGAGCGGCGATTTCGATCACCCCTACGCCAGCCTGAAAACCTGGAGCGCCGCCATCAGCCGCCTCGCCGGTCACGCCAGCGATGCCGGGATCGACAGCCGCTTCCCGCGTTTCGCCGCCAATCTGTTTGAGGAAGGGGTGGCGCAAGGGTTTGGTCAGCAGGAGGTGTCAGCCCTCATCAAGGTGCTGCGGGCGCGCAATGGAGCGGCACAATGAACGAGCTGACCAACCACACCCCAATTGCACTGGTCACCGGCGCTGCTGGCGGGATTGGTCGCCAACTCTGCATCGGGCTGGCCGAGGTGGGTTATCGGGTGATCGCCACCGATCTGGCCCCTCACGCTTTTGACCATCCCGAGATCCACTTTCACCCCCTCGATTTGCGGGACGAGCAGGCTATCGTGGGGCTCTTTGCCGAGGTGCGCGCACAGCATGGCGGCGTCCATCTGCTGATCAACAACGGCGCCATCAGCAAGTTCCACACCCGCTTCGAGGATCTGAGCGCAGCCCAGTTCGATCAGGTGATGACGGTCAATGTGCGCGGCGCCATGCTCTGCGCCCGCGCCTTTGTGCAGGCCAACCGCGAGCTGCCCTATGGCCGTATCATCAATATCGCCTCCACCCGCTGGCAGCAGAACGAACCGGGTTGGGATGCCTATGGCGCCTCCAAGGGGGCGCTGGTCGCCCTCACCCAGTCCCTCGCCAACTCGCTGGCCGACTACCCCATCACGGTCAATGCCATCAGTCCGGGCTGGATCCAGGCGGAGGATTATCACACCCTGACCGAGGCGGATCATCGCCAGCACCCGAGCGGCCGAGTCGGGCGCCCCGACGACATCACCCGCGCCTGCCTCTTTCTGGCGGATCCCCAGAACGACTTTATCAACGGTGCCAATCTGGTGGTCGATGGCGGGATGAGCAAGAAGATGATCTACCACACCTCCGCCTCCTTCTGGGAGGAGTAACCCCTGCGGCGGCAGCCCGATTTGCGCTGCCGCCGCCATCTCACCCCACACTTTCCCTGCCCGTTTTTTCATCGCTTTTGCCCCGCCGCCCTTGCACTGGCCAGACCGACTGGCAACAATAGACGCTCAACTGACACCTCTTCATCTCGCCCGTTAATTGATCGCCCAACTCATCGCGTTGGCGGGCTGTTTCCGTTAAAATGACGGGTTTTTACCGTGCCTGGTTTGCCAATCCCCACCATCAGGCACTCGCAGCGTGAATCCTATGATGCCAGTGATGCAGGATCTGCCATGAACAACTACTTTCGGGTGCTGGGCGTCAAGTCCAACGCCAGCGAAAACGACATCAAGAAAGCCTATCGTCGGCTGTCGAACCAGTACCACCCCGACAAGCTGCACGGGGCCAGTGAAGAAGAGAAAGAGCAGGCAGCCATCAAGCTGCACCAGGTAAAGCAGGCCTATGAAGTGCTGTCCGATCCGAAGCAGCGGGCCGCCTTTATCAAGGATTTCAACAACGTCATCGTGACCGACCCCGCCTCCGCCATGCAGGAGATGTGGGATCAGTTCTACCCCTGAAACAGCAGGCAGAAAGAGCAACTATGCAAAAGAGATGGGACCAGGCGCGGCTCAAGTCGCTGCAAAGCGATGCCAGCGAAAACATCGAATCCTACCGGGATCAGGACGACCCCAAGGGGCTGGAACAGTTCACCGACCAGATGAAGAGCCTGCTGCTGGCCGATATGAGCATGCTGGAGTTTATGCCCGAGTATCTGCCGCTGGCCCTCTATGGCCGGGTGCAGTTCCCGGCCAAGGCCAAGTCGCAGTGGAACAAGTGGCTCGCCAGCGGCGAGCAGCCAAGCTGGGACGAGTTCAAGGTGAGCGTCGGCTTCAACAACGCCGCCCTGCCGCTGGTCAAAGCGGTGCGGGCCCAGAGCGAAGATCAGCTGATGGAAGCCTGCGCCGTGCTGTTCCTGCTCGACAACCCGCTGCCGCGCGGTAGCCACCGCGGTGATGACGACTATGAGCTGCGCGACGAAGAAGATGAAAACGGGGAAGATGCCGACGCCGACTACCATGGCGGCAGTGACCGCTATGGTGATGACGACGGCGATCAGGATATGTACGACGAAGTCCGTTTCTAATTGGGGCAAGGCATGAGCAACAGTCTGATAGAAATTACCGCCATCGAGATCAAAGAGCTGGCCGTTATCGAGCCGAAGCAGGCCAGCGAGAAGTTCGAGCTGATCGCCAAGACCATGTCTGACGACCAGCTGGCAGAAGTGATTGAAAACATTGATATCGTTACCCTGACCCAGATTAACGGCCAGCACGATATCTCCTTCCCCTCCATCATCTCCGAGCTGATGACCCCGGAGCGGATCCGCGACATCGTCTGCCAGCAGCCGCTCTACTGGGAAGAGGCGATCAAGAACAACGCCGACGAGCTGCAACAGCACACCTTCGACTTCCTCAACTACCTGATCCGCACCCAGGATAGCGAAGCCAAGCAGCGCGAGATCCTCGAGTGCGTGGCCGAAGACCCGGCCGGTCTCTTCTACCTCGCCATCCCCTTTATCGAGTTCTATCGCGGCGATCGCTATGAAGAGGACGAAGGCTATCGCGACGTGCTGCACGCCGAAGAGGAAGACCTCGAAGAATCCCTTCGCTACAGCGAGCGCCAGCAGGCCGAAGACAGCCACGACTACGCGCTGGACGACCCGCGCAGCCTCTTGATGCTCATTCGCGAGCTGGCCCCCGAGGTGGAGAAAGCCATCAAGGCGCTGCTGCGCAACGAGCACTCCACTTGGGACGGCATCATCAACAAGTTTGCCGCCGAGCTGGTGATGCAGGCCAAAGAGAAGAACAAGGTCGAGGAAGACGAGTACGGCGACGTCGACGACATGTTCAGCTTTCTGGATTAAGGAGCCCATTCATGCAGTTAGTCATTCGCGATGCCAACCAGGGCCCCTTTCTGACCCAGGTGCTGCGCTTTGGCCGCGACAATGAACGTTTGACCGAGCAACAGCTGGCCGCCATCAAGGGCAAGGCGGTGCTGATGAGCCTCAAATTCGCCGACAAGTACTACAACAAGTACAAGATGCACCTGCTGGAGCAGGCGGCCCACGACGTCATCGGCGTGGTGAGCCTCGGTCTGCAGGAGCTCTCGGCGCGGGATCCGGCCAAGGCGCTGGCACTGCTGCAAGCGCCGGAAGGCCCCATCAAGCCGTTCCAGAAAGGCTGGTCGATGCTCATTACCGTCAGCCCCAAGCAGGCTGGCAACAGCCTCTACGGTGATGTGGATGCGCGCCTCTTGGACAAGGTCTCGAGCCCGCCCGATGTGGAGGAGTGGCAAGGGTGGCAGGAGTACGAGAAGGCGCTGACCGAGCACAACAAGAGCCGCCTGATGGAGCTCATCGACCAGCACTTTTTCGCCTGCGAGAGCGACCACCCCACCATGGAGGACAAGCTGGCCGAAGCGCTGCTCTACCGCATCCTCTGCGGCAAGGGCAGTGGCGCCGCCCCGCTCAAGGTGAAGCAGGATCTCAAGCGCAAGCTGGCGCGGGAGATTGAGCTCGACGAGAGCTGGTATGACACCGACTACCTCGCCGCCCAGCTCGCCCTGATGCTGAGCGCGCTGCCCGTCGATATGGCCGCCGCCCTGCGCCAGGAGCTGAGCCCGGGCTTTGTGCCGAACCTGCTGCACACCCTCGGCTTTGTGCGCCAGTACCAGCTGCTGCAAAAAGAGAACGCCTCGCCGGAGAAGCTCGACAACATGGAGATGCGCGCCGGTCTCAAGCACCCGCTGCTCGGCTGGCCGCTCTACCACGACTTCTAAGGCCGCTTTCGCCGCCCATCAGTCGCACCACAACGCCCGGCCCGCCGGGCGTTGTTCTATCCTCCCCTCACCCTCTCGACAGCAAAGAGAGAACACGCGAAAGTCACCCTGAGGCTGCCCCTTCTCTTCCCAATATTTATTCACTCAATGCCCAGGGATGAATAAACAACCTGCGATACAACGGCTTGGCGCCAGCTGTGTTTCGGGGCAACAAAGTGGGACGCGTATCCCGCTACAGGGCCATAATCGGCACCAAATAGCCGCCTGGATCACATCAACCGTGCTGCAACCGCGTGGTAAGCCGAGCTACAACCACGGCTCAACCACGCATAAAAAGGCGGAATAGATCAATAAAAAGCAATTAATCGCGCCGGATTAAATTTCAGGTATGGCTATTTGCACCGCTTGGCCGCTAAATGACAGACCGGCCTTCAGACCAGCATGGAAGCGCACAAGGCTAGCCGGCTGCAGACCGGTACGCTCTCAGGACGAGTTATGACTTTCTTCTCTCACAGGAGACAGACCGTGAGCGCTTCGAATCAACACCCCACCATTCCCCCCGGCTCCGGGGCGCTGTTCTTTATCCAGACCTTCTCGACCCTGGGGTTTGCCGTGCTCTACTCCACCCTGGTGCTCTACGCCACCAAGCGGCTCGGCTTCAGTGAATCCCAGGCCAACGCCATGATGGGGGTCTTCGGGGCCTTCAACTATGGCCTGCACCTGTTTGGCGGCTATCTCGGCGGGCGCTACCTCAGCAACCGCAACCTGTTCGTGATGGGGATGGTGCTGCAGGTGATCGGCTGCTACTTCATCGCCGAGATGGGGATCACCGGCCTCTACTGGGGGCTCGCCATGTTCCTTACCGGCAGCGGCCTCAACGTCACCTGCCTCAACATGATGCTGACCCAGCGCTTCGCCCCGGATGATCACCGCCGCGAGAGCGCCTTCCTGTGGAACTACGCCGGGATGAATCTGGGCTTCTTTATCGGCTTCACGGTGGCGGGCTACTTCCAGCTCACCGAGGATTACCGCACCCTGTTCCTGTTTGCGACGCTGGGCAACATCATCGCCATCATCGCCACCTTTGCCTGCTGGCCGATTCTGGCGGATATCAGCACCCCGCTGCGCCATGTCAAAGGGAGCGGCTTCTACCGCCGCATGCTGGCCGGTATCGCCATTCTGGCCATGCTGGTGCCGGCGCTGCGCCTGCTGCTGACCCACGCCAGTTTCAGCGGCAGCTTCGTACTGATCCTGGGATCCGTGGTGCTGGTGCTGCTCTGCGTGATGACAGCCCGCCACCCGGACGCCGCCGAGCGCAGCCGCATGGTGGCCTACCTGATCCTCGCCCTTGGCTCCCTCATCTTCTGGTCGCTCTACCAGCTGGCGCCCATGGGGCTGATGCTCTTCTCCGAGCACAACATCAACCTCAATGTGTTCGGACTGCGGGTCGCCCCCCAGTGGATCCAGAACATCAACACCATTGTCATCGTCATCGGTGGCCCCCTGATGGCGCTGCTGTTCAAGCGGCTGCGCGAACAGGGGTGGAATATCGACATCCCCTCCCAGTTTGCCGCCTCCCTGTTCTGCATGGGGCTCGGCATGCTGGTGCTGCCGATCGGCATCCATCTGGCGGGGGCCGACGGGCTGGTCGCCTTCAAGTGGATCGCCATCAGCTATGTGCTGCAGAGCTTTGGCGAGCTGCTGATCTCCCCCATCGGCTACGCCATGATCGGCAAGCTGGCCCCCGCCAGCCTGCAAGGCTTGATGATGGGCTGCTGGATGATGGTGACCGGCGTTGCCTCTGTGCTGGCAGGCTATGTCTCCGGCGCCATGCCGCAGAATATCGGCAGCTCTCCGGTGGCCACCAACCCGGGCTACAGCTCGGTATTCAATATGCTGGGCTGGGGCTCGCTGGCGGGCGGCGTGGTGTTGCTGCTGCTGGTGCCCCGCCTGCGCCTGCTGATCGCCTCGAAAATTGCTCCGCCACTGGCGGCGACAGCCATTCCTGTCTAATCGGGTTCGGGCCAACCATTTCAGTGGCCCCTGCCAGCGCGAACGATTGAATCAGCGGCATTGCTGTTAATGTAAAGGGCCCCGCCATCATGGATGGCGGGGCCCTCTCTTTTGGCTGGATGGATGACCCGCGTCTGGCTGGCGAGCCCCCGTTAAGGCTTCGTCAATCAAGCCTATTTCCCTACCGGTCTCGTTTCTCAAACATCCGATTTGGGGTTCCCAAACGCAGCAGCTTGAGCAATCGATATAGAAAAAGTGGCTGAATAATCGTCAACACTATGGTTAGCCAAGCCAATAGGGTTATGTTGCCAAGGTGACCATCGACATTTGTTAAAATCATCGAAGAGACGACGGCAGCCGAGCCACTGAATATATGTTGAAAAACATTTTGTAATGACATGAATCCCGCCCTTTCCCAAGGCGCTGCCACTTGACTATTAACAGCAGCAACGGTGATCGTTCGGGTCGATGTAACCACCATGAATAACGTGAAAATCACTATGGTCGGCAACCAAGGCTCATGCAAAAAACCATCCCAAACAACCGCTATCGTCAATGCCCCCATCAAAATCGTCACTTTCATCGCACCAAAACGGTCAATAAACAATCCGCCAAGCTGCATTGAAAACAGGCTAAAAATGCCGCCCATGACATAGTAATGACTCATATCACCACGAGGGACATCAAGGTTAAATTGAAAATAAGCAGCTATGTTGGGAACAATAAGGAAGGTGCTGAAAATTGCCAACCCAAGTGCCATAAACGCATTCAACACCACAGGTCGCTTCAACATTTCAATGGATGAAAAAGCCTTCTGGTTCAATCCCAAGTGGGCCGTCATTCCAGGCAGCCTTGTATATACCGCCATGCAGACACACAATCCCAAGCCACCTAAAACATAGAAAGGCGCACTCCATCCTTTTAACATTGCCAGCTCCAATCCCAACGGCACACCGGCAATTGCTGACAACGAAAATGCCCCCATCACGATGGCCATTGCTCGGCCACGTTGCTGTACAGGCGTGGCATCCACAACGATCGCCAGAGCAATGGATGTTGCAGGGCCAGCAAACACACCGGCCAGCAAGCGGGTAAAGAATAAACTTTCCATATTCCATGCCAATGCACAGGCCCAAGTGGATAGCGAGATCCCCAACAATGTGATCAGTGCGACATGCTTTCTATCGAATCGGTCGAGATATCTGGCACATAACAACGATGATAGTGCGGCGGCCAGTGCATACCCACCACCTAAATATCCTATATAGGTTGGACTTATATTTAGTGCGCGAGATAAATCAGGCCCAAGCGGCATAATCATCATAAAATCAAGCGCACTGACCAATTGAATCAATGCGGCCAACCAAACAACGTTAAAATCCATAACCGAACGATTATCGTGAGTTTTTTCACTCATATTATTTTCATCTAGCATCATAGTGTTTACTCTCAATCTTTAGAGATAAAAAGTGTACCCACTATCACATTTTAATTTTATTCGTTAAAATGGCATGGATTGTTATCAGATTAGGGATAATCAATGCGTACCGGCATGGAATTGAATGCGCTGAAGATTTTCATTGCAGTGGTTGAAAACAGCAGTTTTGTCGGGGCATCTAAAACCCTTCAAATCCCCACCTCAAATGTGAGCCGCAGTATTTCTCAATTGGAAGAAGCCTTGAACCTTCAACTGATTGAACGCTCAACCCGCCATATGAAGCTCACACAATCAGGGCAACTGCTCTATACCCGAGTAAAACCACTGCTGGAATCACTGGAGCAAACCGAGGCTGAATTGACATCACAGCAGATTCAGCTGAAAGGTCCATTACGCATCTGCATCCCCAATGAGGCTGGGCCAAAACTGCTCGGTACTGCCATTGCCGACTTTGCCTGCCAGCATCCTGAAATAACGATCAGCTGCATTACCAATCTCTCCGGACTTGAATCATTAAGAGAGGATTTGGACATGGCAATCATCATTCACAGAGGCAAGATGGATGATTGCGATTACATAGCCAGCCATTTGACCACCATTCCCTGTACTGTTGTTGGCTCCCCTTCATTGATCCAGAAGTGGGGGCTTCCCAACCACACATCACAACTCAAAACTCTCCCCTGCATAACAACGGTGAGCGCTCTGAAAGGGATGCCTTGGCAATTTACTCGCACGAACAGTGAATTTTCCACCATCCAGGTGAATGAACACTACCGGGTCAATAGTGGCGAACTGGCGTTAAAAGCAGCAATAGCCGGTGTAGGTTTTGCCATTCTTGCCAAGGTATCTTGCCAGGAGTTTATTGATGATGGCAGCTTGGTTGAAATTGAACTTGAGCTACCCGCCGCCCCATTGCAGTTGTTTGCTGTTTATGCAAATCGCCAATATCTTCCTGCTAAAACGCGTGTATTTATTGACTTTATACGGCGAAATATCATGAATTATAAGTAGCTGTTAGAATTTGATATTCATCACAACTTAAGAAAACAAATTTAATCCTCCATTGAGCCCCGTCCAATCCCAACTTATAATTCCAATTATCTTTTCCATCAGACAACCATGATAAATGGAGAACAATCATGAGAAATATATTATTACTTTCATTAATTATGCTATCAAGTACTGTAAGTGCTGGTAGATTAGAACTAACAGACAGCATATTACATGTAGGCGATAACTACATGGCATCATGGGATGCTCCAACCCCCATAGGAAAAAACCTTGAATTAGATTTCGAATTATCTCCCAGACCAGCTAATTACATTATTCTTTCTTTTGATGCCTATCAAGTATCACCATCTACAAATGGCCTTCATGGAAATCACATTTATATAAACAACCAATTTTACGCCAAATTCACGGACCCCAATAATGTATCCGAAAATGAATGGAAGCCATATTACTTTGTAATTGATAAGCGATACTTTAACAAGGGGGGCAACATCATTACAATAGAAGCCAAAAATGCGACAGGAACAACTGACGTTGATGACTTCATGATTAAAAACATAATCTTATACATTCAATAAACCTCTGTTGATATAACACACCACAGAATATCTATTTCCCTTAGATTTTTCTTCTAATAAAGAAGGGCGCTTTCGCGCCCTTCTATATTAATTACCCTTCCTGATTTTCCCCGGCTGCCGGTTCGGCACCGGCGGCGGGTTCAATCTCGATACGATCGACACGCTGCAAACCGCGGGGCAGCTTGGCGCCGCGGCGGCCGCGCTCGCCGCGGTAGTAGTCGAGATCAGATGGCTTGAGGGTCAGCTTGCGCTTGCCGGCAAACAGGGTGACCGACTGACCCTGCGGGATCACGGCGGCCATCACCACAAACTCCTCCCGCGCCTTGACGCGAGCAGAGGGGATGCTGATGAGCTTGTTGCCCTTGCCCTTGCCGAGCACCGGCAGGGTGTTCATCGGGAACAGCAGCATCCGCCCCTCGTTGGAGATAGCCATGCAGAGATCGGTCTCCGGCGAGCCAATCTTCTGGGGTGCCATCACCAGACCCCCTTCCGGCACGGTAAGCAGCGCCTTGCCGTTCTTGTTCTTACCGATGAGGTCGTCATAGGTGCAGACAAAGCCGTAACCGGCGTCGCTGGCGATCAGATACGGCTCGCCTTCGCTCCCCATCACCAGATGACGCACCTCTTCACCGGCGCCCAGTGCAAAGCGGCCGGTGAGCGGCTCGCCCTGACTGCGGGCGGAGGGCAGGGTGTGCGCCTCCAGCGAGTAGGTGCGGCCAAAGCTCGACAGGAACACCGCCTGCTGGTTGCTGCGGCCAAAGGCGTGGGCCAGATAGCTGTCCCCCGCCTTGTAGGAGAGCCCCTCGACATCCACGTCGTGGCCCTTGGCGGCGCGCACCCACCCCTTGTCGGAGAGGATGACGGTGACCGGCTCGCTCGGCACCAGCTCTTTCTCGGTCAGCGCCACGGCGGTGGCACGCTCCACCAGCGGGGTGCGGCGATCGTCGCCGTACTTCTCGGCATCGGCCAGCAGCTCTTTCTTGAGCAGGGTGTTGAGACGGCGCTCGGAGCCCAGGATCAGCTCCAGCTTGTCGCGCTCTTCGGCCAGCTCGTTCTGTTCGGCGCGCAGCTTGAACTCTTCGAGCTTGGCCAGATGGCGCAGTTTCAGCTCGAGGATCGCTTCGGCCTGGGTCTCGGTAATGTTGAAGCGCTCCACCATCACCTTGCCCGGCTCATCCTCGGTACGGATGATCTCGATCACCTCGTCGATGTTGAGGTAGGCGATCAGCAAGCCTTCGAGGATGTGCAGGCGAGCCAGCACCTTGTCGAGGCGGAACTGCAGACGGCGACGCACAGTCTCGCGGCGGAACTGGATCCACTCGCTGAGGATGGTCTTGAGGCACTTCACCTGCGGCCGGTTGTCGAGGCCGAGGATGTTGAGGTTGACCCGGTAGTTCTTCTCCAGATCCGTGGTGGCGAACAGGTGGGCCATCAGCCCCTCTACATCCACCCGGTTGGAGCGCGGCACGATCACCAGACGGGTCGGATTCTCGTGGTCAGACTCATCGCGCAGATCGGTGACCATCGGCAGCTTTTTCGCCACCATCTGGGCGGCGATCTGCTCCATGATCTTGGCGCCGGAGGCCTGATGAGGCAGCGCTGTGATGACGATGTCGCCATCCTCCTCGCTCCAGACCGCCCGCTGCTTGATGGAGCCCTTGCCGGTCTCGTAGATTTTGCGGATATCGTCGCGCGGGGTGATGATCTCGGCGTTGGTCGGGTAGTCCGGCCCCTGAATGTGCGCCATCAATGCATCGAGACCCGCATTGGGGTTGTCGAGCAGCTCGGCACAGGCGTAGGCCACTTCCCGCGCGTTGTGGGGCGGGATATCGGTCGCCATGCCCACCGCGATACCGGTCACCCCGTTGAGCAGGATGTGCGGCAGACGGGCGGGCAGCACTACCGGTTCCTTCATGGTGCCGTCGAAGTTCGGCGTCCACTCCACCGTGCCTTGCCCCAACTCGGAGAGCAGCAGCTCGGAGAAGCGGGACAGCCGCGCCTCGGTATAACGCATGGCGGCGAAGGACTTGGGATCGTCCGGCGCACCCCAGTTACCCTGACCGTCCACCAGCGGGTAGCGGTAGGAGAAAGGCTGGGCCATCAGCACCATGGCTTCATAACAGGCGCTGTCGCCGTGGGGGTGGTACTTACCCAGCACGTCACCCACGGTACGGGCAGACTTCTTGTGCTTGGAGAGCGCCGACAGCCCCAGCTCGCTCATGGCGTAGATGATGCGCCGCTGCACCGGTTTGAGGCCGTCGCCGATATGCGGCAAGGCCCGATCCATGATGACGTACATGGAGTAGTTCAAGTAAGCCTGTTCGGTAAAGGTGCGCATTGGCTGGCGCTCTACCCCGTCCAGACTGAGCTCGATAGCATCACTCATGTGATTTTCTCTTTCGGTTCGGGAGCCGCCACAGGGCGACTCCGGCTAAATGCTTGCTGGCCCTGTGCGGGCCAGCCGACGGCTTAAATGATGGCGAGGTTACCCTTCTCTTCGAGCCATTCGCGGCGATCGCTCGCCCGCTTCTTGGCCAGCAGCATGTCCATCAGCTGCAGGGTCTCGTCAGCCGCATCCCCTTCGCTCTCTCCTGCCGGCTCCATGGTGAGCTGCACCAGACGGCGGGTGTTGGGATCCATGGTGGTTTCCCGCAGCTGTTTCGGGTTCATCTCACCCAGACCCTTGAATCGGGTCACCATCACCTTGCCTTTCTTCTTCTCGGCCTCGACCCGCTGCAACACGCCGTTCTTCTCGTCCTCGTCGAGGGCGTAGTAGACCTCTTTACCGATATCGATCCGGTAGAGGGGCGGCATGGCCACATAGACGTGGCCCTTCTCCACCAGCGTGCGGAAGTGTTTCACAAAGAGGGCGCAGAGCAGGGTGGCGATGTGCAGACCGTCCGAGTCCGCATCCGCGAGGATGCACACCTTGCCGTAGCGCAGGCCGCTGAGGTCGTTGGAGTCGGGGTCGAGCCCGATGGCGACCGAGATATCGTGAACTTCTTGCGAGGCGAGCACCTGACCGGCCTCCACCTCCCAGGTGTTCAGTATCTTGCCGCGCAGCGGCATGATGGCCTGAAACTCGCGATCCCGCGCCTGCTTGGCACTGCCGCCCGCGGAGTCACCCTCCACCAGGAACAATTCTCCCTGCATGGGGTCGGCGCAGTTACAGTCAGTCAGCTTGCCGGGCAGCGCCGGGCCCTGGGTAATCTTCTTGCGCACCACCGTCTTGGCGGCGCGCATCCGGCGCTGGGCGCTGCTGATACAGATCTCGGCGATCTGCTCTGCCAGCTCGGTGTTGCTGTTGAGGTAGAGGCTGAAGGCATCCTTCACCACTCCGGAGACAAACGCAGAGCTCTGGCGGGAGGAGAGGCGCTCCTTGGTCTGACCGGCAAACTGCGGATCCTGCATCTTGATGGAGAGGATGTAGGCGCAGCGATCCCAGATATCCTCCGGGGTCAGCTTGACCCCGCGCGGCAGCAGGTTGCGGAACTCGCAGAACTCGCGCATGGCGTCGAGCAGCCCCTGACGCAGACCGTTGACGTGAGTACCGCCCTGCGCAGTGGGAATGAGGTTCACATAAGATTCGGCGAGGCATTCGCCCCCTTCCGGCAACCAGCAGAGCGCCCAGTCCACCGCCGACTGCTCGGAGCTGAACGAGCCGATAAAGGGCTGCTCCGGCAGGCAGGTGAACTGCTTGACCGCATCGACCAGATAATCCTTGAGGCCATCTTCGTAGCACCACTCCAGCTTGATGCCGGTGTTCTTGTCGAGGAACTTGATGGTGAGGCCGGGGCAGAGTACGGCCTTGGCTTTGAGCAGGTGCTCCAGCTTGGTGACCGAGAACTTGGGCGAATCGAAGTAGCTCGCCTGCGGCCAGAAGCGCACCCGGGTGCCGGTGTTGCGGCGGCCGCAGGTGCCGGTGATGGTCAGCTCCTGCACCTTCTCGCCACGCTCGAAGGCGATGTCGTAAACCTGACCATCGCGACGCACCGTCACCTCGACCCGATCGGAGAGGGCGTTTACGACCGAAATACCCACCCCGTGCAGACCGCCGGAAAACTGGTAGTTCTTGTTGGAGAATTTGCCGCCCGCGTGCAGCTTGCAGAGGATCAGCTCCACCCCGCTGACCCCCTCTTCCGGGTGGATATCGACCGGCATGCCGCGGCCGTCGTCGATCACTTCGAGGGACTGGTCTTCATGCAGGATCACCTCCAGATTGCGGGCGTGACCTGCCAGCGCTTCATCGACGCTGTTGTCGATGACCTCCTGGCCGAGGTGATTGGGCCGGGTGGTGTCGGTATACATGCCGGGGCGGCGACGCACCGGCTCAAGGCCATTGAGGACCTCAATGGCATCCGCATTGTATTGAGTAGACATGGAGGGCCTTGCGAATTGACGTTTGGAGGGAATCTTAACTGCTAGGCGGGGGTAGAACAAACTCCCCGCACCGAAAGCTTGATCTGGAGAAGAACAAGCAGGGCGAGACCGCCCTTATTGACTCAAACCTGACTATAACCCGAGGAAACGGATGATCTGGGCGGGGTAGCGCTCGAACGCGACAAAGGCGTGGTTGCCGCCGCACTCCAGCGAGAGGCGGGCAAAGAGGTATTCATCCAGCGCCTTGCGATAGTCGAGCACCTCATCCCCCTGCTGTTGCAGCACCCAGAGTCGCTCCGGCGCCGTCACCGGTACCGCCAGTGCCCGCAGCTCATCCATATGTTCAGGCAGCAGCTCGTACTGCTCCCCGGTATAGGGATTGGTCTGGGGGCCAAGGTAGTCGCAAAGCAGCTCGTGCGGGCGCACCGCCGGATTGATCAGCGCGGCGCGGCAGCCGTACTGCTCGCTGACCCGAGTCGCCATAAAGCCGCCGAGGGAACTACCCACGGCGCCGAGCTTGAATTCACTACCATAGCAGCTCTGCAAATTGGCAATGGTCTGTTCGATAGCCGCCCAGGCCGCCGCTGGCGTATTGGGCTGGGCTGGAATGATCACCTCGATGTCGGGCCGATTGGCGGCCACCCAGGCAGCCATCTGCTGCGCCTTGGCGGAGCCCGGTGAGGAGTTGAAACCGTGCAGATAAAGGAGAACCGATTTCATGGAATGCTCTCCTCAATAACCGGTGGCGTTGGGGTCGGGTACAAACTGCCCCACCGGCAGGCGCCACACCTCGCTGGCCACCCGCCCATCCGGATAGAGGGTGAGATAGCGCCAGCCCGGGCCGGATTCATCCAGCGCAAAGCCATCAGAGAGCGGTTTGAACTGGATGCAGGTCGATGGGCTGGCAATCAGCCGCACCCCGCGGTGCACCTCGTCAAACTCCTGATGAACGTGGCCGAACAGGATGGTCTTCTGCTGCGGATGACGAGCCAGCACGGCGAACAGGTCATCGGCATTCTTGAGATTGTGCTGATCCAGCCAGGCGCAGCCCACCGGCACCGCCTGATGGTGCAGGGTGATAAGGGCGTGGCGATCAGGATATTGGCGCAGGGCGCGGTCGAGGGCGGCCAGCTGGTGATCGCCAATCATGCCGTGGGGTTTGCCGCGCACCTGGGTGTCGAGCAGGATCACCTGCCAGTGCTCGCCCACCAGCTGTTTGGATTCGCTGATCCCGGCGGCATGGAGATATTCGGTCATCAGCGGGCTGTCATCGTGATTGCCGGGCAGCCAGTAGATGGGGCGGCCCAGGGGCGCCATCATGGAGGCGAAACGCTGATAGGATTCCGGGCTGTGATCCTGCGACAGATCGCCGGTCGCCAGAATCACCTCGTAGGGGTGTTCATTGGCCTGCACCTGTTCCAGCACGGCGGCCAGACTCTCTGCGGTGCGCACAGCCAACAGCCGCCCTTCGGCACTCGCGAAGAGGTGGGTGTCGGTAATTTGCAACAGGCGCACACTGCCGTCCTGCGCCTGGGGGAGCTCTGTTTCCAAAATCACGCTTCTTTTTATTTGTTCAACTGGAGATATTGATCGGGCTGGTACCATGTCTGAGACAAAATTTTAGCCATTCGGCCAGAAACAGATTTACCTGCTCCTTTTCGTCCCGCTGGTGCATCTTTTTATTGGGATAATCATAACGTGGTTGCAAACGGGAAATCTGTTGCGCTGCACACACTTCCGCCATCCGCACATCATGATACAAACGAATCTCTATCTGAGCTTGTAAATATTCGGGCAATTCGGGGTTGTGCTGGCTCAGGATCACCTGATTGGTGAAGCGACTCTCGCCAATGATGGTGAGCTGGAACTGCAGATCGTTGCCGACCCGATAGCGGCGCTCGGCCCCGACTTCCCCATCAGGCGGCAGCAGTTTCATCAGTGCCATGTAGTTGACCTCGCAGGTACGCTGCAAGGACATCAGATCAGGCACATAGCGCCTGCTCTGTTGCAGGGTCATCGCCACCTCAGCGATCCGCCAGCCAGCGGGCGCGCAGCTGGCCGTGGTTGAGAGCCAGCCACTGCAGGGCAATGACCGAGGCCGCATTGTCGATGCGCCCCTCTTTCAGCCAGGCATAGGCCTGTTCGCGGCTCACCACGTGCACCCGGATATCCTCGCCTTCATCAGCCAGACCGTGCAGCCCCTCGGCCTTGCTGGCATCCACCTCGCCCACAAAGACCTCGATCCGCTCGGTGCTGCCGCCCGGGCTCACCAGATAGCTGATGGCATGCTCGCAGCGGGCCACCTCGATCCCGGCCTCTTCTACCGCTTCGCGACGCACCACCGCCTCGGCGGTCTCACCTTCGTCGATGATGCCGGCCACCAGCTCCAGCAGCCAGGGAGTCGGGCTGGTCTCCATCGCGCCGATGCGGAACTGCTCCACCAGTACTATCTGGTCGCGTACCGGATCATAGGGCAGCAGCGCGGCGGCATGGCCCCGCTCGAACAGCTCGCGCACGATGGGCTGGTTCCAGCCGCCTGCAAATAACCGATGCTGCAGACGATAGACATTCACCTTGAAGAAGCCGTTATATCCAGCTGATTTTTCAATGATTTTTACATCATCGGCGGCGTACTGCCGATCTTGCGGCAAGGGTTGCTGCGACATCCGGGGCTCCCGTCAGCTTGACTTGTATCAGTTTGACCATAAAATCCGAGGAACATGAATGAACGTTCATTCACTCGGTGTGCCATGGTAATGAGGGGTGGATTTTAGCAGCCACAGACCATTTGGCTAGGCGCGCGGGGAGAAAACTGCGTCCGGTTCTTGACGTTCCCGTCACCGGACCTGAGACTCTTAGCATTAAATTTTGCTTATAGTAGAGTGATTAAGCTGCAATCAAGCTTGGTCGGTGACAATATTTGCCTCTCCAGCAACCAGTTTGGGTTACTACATAAGGTTAAAACGATCTATGAAAAGAACACTTTTGTCAGTCATGGTGTTGCTGGGCGTCAGTGCCGGTGCCCATGCCGAAAACCTGCTCGACATCTACCAGCAAGCCCAGATTAAAGACCCGCAGTTGCTGCAGTCCAAAGCCGTTCGCGACCAGGCCTTCGAGAAGATCAACGAATCCCGCGCTCCTCTGCTGCCCCAGATCGATCTGGGTGCCGGGCTCAATTATCTGCAAAACAAGAACGATACCCAGAGCAATACCAACGCCAAGGGTGAGGTAAAGCTGTCTCAATCTATCTATCGTCGCAGTGACTGGGTCAATCTGGATATCAGCGAGAAGCAGGCCACCCAGTCAGATGTCGCCTACAACCTCGAGATCCAGAACCTGATGGTGCGCACCGCCAAAGCCTACTTTGATGTGCTCAAGGCGATGGATACCCTGGAATTTGTCCGTGCCAACAAGGTTGCGGTAGAGCGTCAGCTGGAGCAAACCCAGCAGCGTTTCGAAGTGGGCCTGACCGCCATCACCGACGTCCATGAAGCCGAAGCCTCCCGCGACCAGGCGCTGGCTGACGAGATCAATGCCGAGAACACTCTGGATAACAGCTACGAGACCCTGCGCGAGCTGACCGGTGTTGATCACCGCAACCTGGACATCCTCAACACCGATCGTTTCAGCCCGCAGAAGACCGCTTTCGGATCCGACAAGTGGCTGGAACTGGCACTGGACAAAAACCTGCAACTGCACAGTGCCCGCATCAGCAAGGACATTGCCAAGGAGCGGATCGATCTGGCCAAGACCGGCCATGAGCCGACGCTGGGTCTGGATGCCGGACTGCAAACCAGCAATACCGATTACAAGCTGGATAGCATTCAGAGCGGTGGCAATGACAATCAGGCCAATATCGGCCTGACCTTCAAGCTGCCCATCTACAGCGGTGGCGCCACCAGCTCCAAGGTGAAGCAGGCTCAGTACGACTACGTAGCGGCCAGCGAGCTGCTGGAGAAGAACTTCCGCTCGGTGCAGAGCACAGTGCGCTCCTCCTACAACAACGTGAACGCCAGCATCGGCTCGGTGCGCGCCTACAGCCAGTCTGTGGTCTCCGCCGACAGCGCCCTGAAGGCGACCGAAGCCGGTTACGAAGTGGGGACCCGTACCATCGTCGACGTGCTGGACTCTACTCGCAAGCTGTACGAGGCCAAGCAGAAGCTCTCCGAAGCCCGTTACAACTACATTCTCAATATCCTGAACCTGAAACAGGCTGCCGGTATTCTGGAAGCGCAGGATCTGGTGGAAGTGAACCAGGGTCTGATGCCCGCCACGGCAAAAGCCAAAGGCTGATAGCCGTTATCGGACATGAAAAAGGCGACCGCAGGGTCGCCTTTTTGTTATCCGTATTTCTGCCGGCTTGCAGCCGCCGATAGTGAGCCCCGCCAGATTGCGGAGCCAGCAGAACGTTAGCCGCGCTCGCGGATCGTCTTGATGATGTCGGTGGTGGAGCAGCCATCCTCGAAGTTGAGAACGCGCACCTCACCGCCATTGGCAGTCACTTCGGCGTAACCGGCGATATCTTCCGGCTTGTAGTCACCGCCCTTCACCAACAGATCCGGCAGGATCTCGGCGATCAGGCGCTGCGGGGTATCTTCACCAAACGGCACTACCCAGTCCACCGCGCCCAGCGCAGCCAGTACCGCCATGCGGCGCTCGGTCGGGTTGACCGGACGACCAGGCCCTTTCAGACGGCGAACCGACTCGTCGGTGTTGACCGCCACGATCAGGCGATCCCCCAGCTTGCCGGCGCTGGCCAGATAGGAGACGTGGCCGGCGTGCAGGATGTCGAAGCAACCGTTGGTCATCACCACCTTTTCGCCGCGCAGACGGGCGGCACGAACCGCCACTTTCAGCTGGGCTTCGGACATGACGCCAAAGCCTGTCTCCTGCTCGGTGTAAAGTGCATTGGCCAGCTCGACCGGGCTAACGGTAGAGGTACCCAGCTTGCCGACCACGATACCGGCAGCGGTATTGGCCAGCGCACAGGCTTCATCCAGGCTCTTGCCAGCAGCCAGCGAGGTGGCCAGGGTGGAGATCACGGTATCACCGGCACCGGTCACATCGTAAACCTCGTGGGCCTGAGCGGGCAGGTGCAGCTCCGGCTGACCTTCGCGGATCAGGGTCATGCCATTTTCGGAACGGGTGACCAGCAGGGCCGCCAGGTCGAAGCGCTTGACCAGCGCCAGCCCCTTGGCAACCAGCTCCTCTTCACTCTTCACCTTGCCCACCACGGCCTCGAATTCTGACATGTTGGGGGTCAGCAGAGTGGCACCGCGATACTTCTCGAAGTCGGTCCCCTTGGGATCGACCAGTACCGGAATACCGGCGGCACGGGCACGCTGGATCATGCCGGGCACGTCGTTGAGGGCACCCTTGCCATAGTCGGAGAGGATCATCACGTCGCTGTTCGGCAGCGCCTGCTCGACCTTGCTCATTAGCAGGGTGGCATCGACGGAGTGGAAGGGCTCTTCAAAGTCCAGACGCAGCAGTTGCTGGTTGCGTGACAGCACCCGCAGCTTGGTGATAGTCGGGAAGTCGGCCAGACGAACGAAATCACAGGCCACCTTGACGCCAGCCATCTGGCCAGCCAGGGCATCGGCCGCTTCATCCTGACCGGTCAGGCCAAGCAGCACGGCATGAGCGCCAAGGGCGGCGGAGTTGAGGGCCACGTTGGCCGCGCCACCGGGACGCTCCTCAATGTGTTCAACCTTGACCACGGGCACCGGCGCCTCGGGGGAGATCCGACCGGTAGGGCCATGCCAGTAACGGTCCAACATGACATCGCCAACGACCAGAACGCGGGCTTTTTCAAAATCGGGCAGGGTGATCTTCATCTGTATCGACTCTCAAAACCTGAAAAATCAGCGGGCGATTTTATCACACTCTTTTATCCGGTGTAGAAAAAGCCGACCGCAGTTGCCGCCGCTGTCACGCTAACCGGACGCAGGCTACCCCTCTGACCAGCACACAGCCATTCGCCCCCGCCCCCCCTTTTCGGCTAGAATCCCCCGATTGTGTTTGCGAACAAGAGATTAGCCATGGCCCACGACAACGCTCCCCGCCTGGAGCCCCGCCTGTTTCATCCCCGTTACTGGGCCAGCTGGTTCGGCCTCGGCCTGCTCTGGCTGCTGACCCTGCTGCCGTGGCGTAGCCAGATGTGGCTGGGCCGTCAGCTCGGTCGTCTCGCCGCCAGGATATTGAAGTCCCGAGTCAAGATTGCCCGTCGCAATCTGGAGCTGGCGATGCCCGAGCTGACCCGGGATGAGCGGGAGAAACTGCTTAAGGCAAACTTCGAGAGCGTGGGCTGCGCCGTGTTCGAGGTGGGGATCGCCTGGTTCTGGCCAGACTGGCGGATGCGCAACCTGATGAAGGTGGAAGGGGAAGAGCACGTCATCGCCGCCATGGAAAAAGGTCAGGGCATGCTGCTGCTCTCCTGCCACTTCCTGACGCTGGAACTCAACGCCCGCTGTTTCGGGCTGGTACGCCCCGGGGTCGGGGTCTATCGCCCTAACACCAACCCGGTATTGGAGTATGCCCAGTACCACGGGCGCTGTGCCTCCAACAAATATCTGGTAGACCGGATGGATGTGAAGGGGATGATCAAGGCGCTGCGCAACGGCGACGCCCTCTGGTATGCACCGGATCACGACTACGGCAGCCACGCCAGCGTGTTCGTGCCCTACTTCGCGGTAGAGCAGGCGGCCACCATCACCGGCACCGCCACCTTGGCGCGGGTGAAGAACACCGTCACCCTGCCCTGCTACAACATCCGCACCAGCGAGGGTTACACCCTGCATATCGGCGCGCCGCTCGCCGACTACCCGAGCGGAGATGACATGGTTGATGCCGCCCGCGCCAACCGCGAGATTGAAGCCGCTGTGCGCAAGGCGCCGGAGCAGTACATGTGGCTCCATCGCCGCTTCAAGACCCGCCCCTCTCCCGAGGATGCCGGCTTCTACTGAGCCGCTGCCTCCACAGGGGCCAGATCGCAAAAACTGACAAACCGCCTGCTGGCGGTTTGTTTTTATCTGCTATCAGCCCTGCACGGCAAGCAAGATCCCCGAACGTCAGCCGCGCAATCACATCCTGCATGTTGGCGCCCATTCCCATCAATCAGCCGCAAAAGAGCCCTCATCGCCGACCGTAAAAACTGAAATCGGGTTACAAATTTATTGATTCATTGGTAAGCAATGGAGTATTTCGATAGATCCATCGCCACTACCCACTGATGAGTAACTGAGTGATTTGTCCCATTCGAATACAAAAACTGAATTTGTGATGCAAATCACCTTTGCGCGAAGGAGCGGCAAAGCTGAGCTGGTGATCTAAATCACAAAAAATGGTCATTCAAAACAGAAAATATCGAAATGTAGCCGAATTACAGCATGTGAATGTGACACAGGTCACTAGTTCTGGAGGGGGCATGACGGGGTATCTGAGAGCTGGATCACAAGACACCCCGTTTTCAGCCTAATTTGATCGCAAGCTGGTAGATTGAAGTTGCTTAGACGACCGGGATGGCGGTTCGGCAAAACCGGCCATCCCGACTACCACTTTTAATCAAACAGGCTTAAAACGGGGTCCCGACATGTTATCACCGGATACCAAAGTCAAGATACAGAATTTTGGACGCTTCCTGTCCAATATGGTCATGCCCAACATAGGCGCCTTTATCGCCTGGGGCTTTATCACCGCCCTCTTCATCCCCACCGGCTGGCTGCCCAATGAAACCTTGGCCAAGCTGGTCGGCCCCATGATCACCTACCTGCTGCCGCTGCTGATTGGCTATACCGGCGGCAAACTGATGGGCGGTGAGCGCGGCGGCGTGGTAGGTGCCATCACCACCATGGGCGTCATCGTGGGCACCGACATCCCGATGTTCATGGGCGCCATGATGGTCGGCCCGCTCGGTGGCTGGGCCATCAAGCGCTTCGACAAGGCGATGGACGGTCGCGTCAAGAGCGGCTTCGAGATGCTGGTCAACAACTTCTCCGCCGGGCTTATCGGCATGCTGCTGGCGATCCTCGCCTTCTTCGTGATTGGCCCCTTCGTCAAGGTGCTCTCCGGCCTGCTGGCCGGTGGCGTCGGCTTCCTGGTAGAAAACCACATGCTGCCGCTCACCTCCATCTTCGTCGAACCGGCCAAGATCCTGTTCCTCAACAACGCCATCAACCACGGCATCTTCTCGCCGCTGGGGATCCAGCAGGCGACCGAGCACGGCAGCTCTATCTTCTTCCTGATTGAAGCGAACCCGGGCCCGGGCATGGGTGTGCTGCTGGCCTACATGGTGTTCGGTCGTGGTGCGGCCAAGCAGTCCGCGGCTGGCGCCTCCATCATTCACTTCTTCGGCGGCATCCACGAGATCTACTTCCCGTATGTGCTGATGAACCCGCGCCTCATTCTGGCGGTGATCGCCGGTGGCATGACCGGGGTCTTTACCCTGACCCTGTTCAATGCCGGTCTGGTCTCCCCCGCGTCGCCGGGCTCCATCTTCGCCGTGTTGTTGATGACGCCGAAAGCCTCCCTGATCGGGGTCGCCCTCTCCATCATCAGCGCGACTCTGGTCTCTTTCCTGGTGGCCGCCGTGTTCGTTCGCGCCCAGCAGCCGGAAGCCGACGAGGCCGATGCCCTCGGTGAAGCCACTCGCAAGATGAAAGCCATGAAGGGCGGCAAGCCCGAAACCGCAGCGGCCAAGAAGCCGGGCGGCGAACTGATGGCAGTGCGCAATATCGTAGTGGCCTGCGATGCGGGCATGGGTTCCAGCGCCATGGGCGCCGGCATGCTGCGCAAGCGGGTACAGGCCGCCGGGCTCGATATCAGCGTGACCAACCGCGCCATCGATCAACTCGACGATCAGGTGGACTGGGTCATTACCCACAAGGATCTGACCGAACGGGCCCGTCGCCATGCGCCGAACGCTCACCATATTTCCCTGACCAACTTCCTCGACAACGGCCTCTATCAGGAGCTGGTACAGAGCCTGAGCCGCGCCGCCAACGATGACGTCGCCAACCCGCAACTGCTGGTGGCCGCCAACGACGACAGCTACGAGCCGCAGGCAGCCGAAGTCTTTACCCTGAGCCGTCATGACGTGCATCTGGGACTGAAAGCCGACAACAAGGAGGCCGCCATCCTGACCGCAGGCCGACTGCTGGCGGAGCGGGGCTACGTGGCGCCCGACTACGTCAACGCCATGCTGGAGCGTGAACAGCTGGTCTCCACCTACCTCGGCGAGTCCATCGCCGTGCCCCATGGCACCATCGCCGCCAAGGAGTTTGTGAAGCGTACCGGCATCGTCATCTGCCAGTACCCGGCCGGGGTTGCCTTTGGCGAGGCTGCCGATGAGGTAGCACGGCTGGTGATCGGCATCGCCGCCCGCAACGACGAACACATGCAGGTGATAACCCGCCTGACCAATGCACTGGATGAACCCGGTCTCATCGACCGGCTGGCCAGCACCACGGATCCCCAGGCCTTCCTGGATCTGCTGGGTGCCGAACAGGCTGCGTAATCATCTTTCATCGTCTTTGGTTCAAGAGGTTAATATCATGAAAACATTGCATTTTGGTGCTGGTAACATCGGTCGCGGCTTTATCGGCAAAGTGCTGGCGGATGCCAGCCATCAGGTCACCTTCGCCGACGTCAACGACACCCTGATCGATCAGCTCAACCACCGCCAGGAGTACAAGGTCCATGTGGTGGGAGCGGATCAGAAGCTGGACGTGGTGCGCAACGTGGCGGCGGTGAGCTCCGCCGGTCACGAGGTGATCGCCCGTATCATCACTGCCGATCTGGTCACCACGGCAGTGGGCCCCAACATTCTGGACAAGATTGCCAGTACCCTGGCCAAGGGGCTGCAAGCTCGCTTCGATGCCGGCAACCTGACTCCGCTCAACGTCATCGCCTGTGAAAACATGGTACGCGGCACCAGCCACCTCAAGCGGGAGGTACTCAAGTACCTGCCGGTCGCGTATCATGCCACGCTCGAATCCTGTATCGGCTTCGTCGACTCGGCGGTGGATCGCATCGTGCCGCCCGCCGCGGCTGCCAACGATGATCCGCTGGAAGTGACGGTAGAGAGCTTCAGCGAGTGGATCGTCGACCAGACCCAGTTCAAGGGGGAGCTGCCCCAGGTGGCGGGCATGGAGCCCACCGATAACCTGATGGCCTTCGTCGAGCGCAAGCTGTTCACCCTCAACACCGGCCACATCGTCACCGCCTATCTCGGCAAGCTGCGGGGCTACCGCACAGTGCGCGAGGCGATCGAAGATCCGGTGATCCGCAGCAAGGTGCGCCGCGCCATGGAGGAGAGCGGTGCTGTGCTGGTAAAACGCTACGGTTTCGACCCGCGCCTGCACGCCGCCTATATCGAGAAGATCCTGGCCCGCTTCGCCAACCCCTATCTGGTGGACGAGATTGACCGGGTCGGTCGTCAGCCGCTGCGCAAGCTGGCGGCGGGGGATCGACTGGTGAAGCCGCTGTTCGGCACCCTGGAGTACGGCCTGCCGAGCGATCAGTTGCAGGAGGGGATCGCCGCGGCGCTCCACTATCGCAATACCGATGATCCGCAGGCGGTGGAGCTGCAAGCCCTGCTGGCGGAGCTTGGCCCGGCCAAAGCGCTGGCCCGCGTCACCGGACTGGATGAAGAGAGCGCAGTGGTTCGCGCCATCGTCGCCCGTTACGAAACCCTGTAATGACCCTGCTTGCGGCGCATTCAGCCACCACTGATAGCGCGCCAAGCGCTTGAATGGCAAGGGAATGTGCCCCATATGATAAAAACCGGGAGAGAGGCCCACTCTCTCCCTGTCAGCTGGACCCAATGCACCTATGACCACACACCAGGAAGATGAAGTACTGGAACGACTGAACGAGCAGGATGGCCCCCGCGGCTTCTTTCTCGAAGCCGTGACCATCCTGGAAGAGGCGGTCGACTCCCTGATGCGACGCGCGTTCCGTCAGGAGGAGTATGCCGTCAAATACGCCATCGAACCCCTGCTCAACCAGAGCGGCCCCCTCGGCCAGCTGGAGGTGCGCCTCAAGCTCATCTTCGCCCTCGGCCTCATCTCACTCGAGCGCTATCAGGATATCGAAGCCTATATCAAGATCCGCGACTTTCTGGTGCGCGACCCCAAGGATTACCGCTTCAGCGACAAGCCGATCCGCGACCTGCTCGACCGCCTGCACGGGGTCAATCAGGGCGGCATGATGAAGCTGGAGCCCCCCGCCAGCGAAGAGGATTGGGCTTTCTACCAGATGCAGCTCAACCGGCTCGATCAGATGGTGCGCTCCGCACTGGTACTGGCGCTGGCCGACTGTGTCGGCGAGCTCCACAAGGAGAGCCCCATCTAATCCAGCCCCAAGGCCACCCCATCACCACGGTTGGCGTCTGGCTGGCGCCCTGCACACCACCGCCAGCCACCATGACGCCGACTGTCGCACATCTCCCCATCCCGGCCATGATGCACGCTCCTTCCGGTGTCAATCTGACCAACTTAGCCACTACACTAGCTCCATACTCACTGCCTGAATCGAGGTCTGCATGATTGCCCTCTCTCTGGCCGGGATCGCCCTGGTCTCCGTGCTGGCCCAATGGCTTGCCTGGTCGCTGCGGGTACCCGCCATCCTGTTTCTGCTGCTCACCGGCCTGACTCTGGGCCCGGTCAGCGGCCTGCTCGACCCCGATGCCCTGCTCGGGGATCTGCTGTTTCCGCTGGTCTCCCTGTCGGTGGCCATCATCCTGTTCGAGGGGGCGCTGACCCTCCATCTGGCCGAGCTCAAGGGGATCGGCAAGGTGGTGCGCAATCTCTGCTCCACCGGCATGCTGGTCAGTTTCGCCGTCATCGGCAGCGCCGGTTACTTCCTGCTGGGGCTGGACTGGCGGGTCGCCACCATGCTCGGCGCGGTACTGGTGGTAACGGGCCCGACGGTGATCGCCCCCATGCTCAACGTGATCCGCCCCACCCGGGAGGTGGACCGCATCCTGCGCTGGGAGGGGATCGTCATCGACCCTATCGGCGCCCTTTTTGCGGTGCTGGTGTTCGAGGCGGTGCGCCTCGGCAGTCAGGGGGATCTCATCAGCCATACCCTGCTGGCGCTGGGCAAGACAGTGCTGGTCGGCTCCCTGATCGGGGTGGCGGCAGGCTGGCTCACCACCCTGCTCATTCGCAAGGACTGGCTACCGGTCAGCCTGCACAAATTCGGCGTGCTGGCGCTGGTGCTGGTCACCTTCAGCCTCTCCAACTGGCTCAGCCACGAGTCCGGCCTGCTGGCGGTGACCGTGTTCGGCATCTGGCTCGCCAATCAGGAGGGGCTGGATCTGGAAGAGGTGCTGGCGTTCAAGGAGGATCTCGCGGTCATCCTTATCTCCAGCCTGTTTATCCTGCTGGCGGCGCGCCTCGATCTGGCCCAGCTCTGGCAACTCGGCCCCATGGTGCTGGCGCTGCTCTGCGTGGTGCAATTCGTGGCGCGCCCGCTCTGTATTCTGGTCTCGACCTGGGGCTCGGATCTCTCCTGGCGAGCTCGCGCCCTGCTAAGCTGGATCGCCCCGCGCGGCATAGTCGCGGCGGCGGTCAGTGCCTCGTTCGCCATCAGCCTGCATCAGGCCGAGATCCCCGATGCCGACAAGCTGGTGCCACTGGTGTTTGCGGTGATCATCTCCACTGTGGTGTTGCAGAGCCTCACCTCGGCACCGCTGGCCAGCCTGCTCAAGATGCGCCAGAGCGCCCCCAACACCTGGCTCATCATAGGGGCCAACTCGGTGGCACGGGCTATCGGCCGGGCGCTGGCGGATCAGGGTGTGCCGGTGCAACTCTGCGATCCCGCCTGGGAGTTCTGCAAACAGGCGCGGATGAGCAACCTCCCCTGCTACTTCGGCAACCCCCAGTCGGAACATGCCGAGCTGCACCTGCCGCTCACCAGCATCAGTACCGTGCTGGCGCTCTCCCCCAACCGTCACAACAACGCCCTCGGGGTGCTGCACTTTGCCCACCTCTACGGCGAGGAGCAGGTCTACTCCCTGCGATCCAGCGAGCAACACGGCAAGGCCAACCGGGAGAGCGCCACCTTTCGCGCTCGCCAGAACCTGTTCGGCCCCGACATCAACTATGCCCGGCTGAGCAGCCTGCTGAGCAGGGGCGGCCAGATCAAGGCGACCCGCCTGAGCGAGGCGTTCGACTGGGCCCAGTATCAGGCCGCCAATCCCGGCGCCATCCCGCTGTTCATCATGGATGGCAAGGGCAAGCCCCAGATCGTTACCGGCCCCGTCACTCCGCAAGCGGGTGAGCTGCTGATCGCCCTGCAGCCGCCCAGGGAGCAGGGCGCCGAATGAACGAAGCCAACCACAATCCGCTGATCGCCCCTCTGCTGGTGCTATTGCAACAGGCGACGGGCAGCTACAAGGTGCATGAGCTGATGGCTGCTCTGTGCCAGCAGGGGGCAATACCCCGGCTGGCTGACGATGAACAGCTGCAGCTGTTTCGGGTCAACTTCCTGATCATGAACGCCCTCTACCAGCTGCAGGCCGAGCTCTGGCAAGAGGGATGGTGGCTGGTGATCAGCACCCTGGATATCCGGCTCGAACCACTGGTCGGGAGCTCGGAGGCCAGTCACGGCTTTGCCCTTGGCGAAAATCTGCGTAGCTACTATCTCGACTGGCAGGTGTTCTGGCAGACCGATCGTGCCGAAGTGGAGGCCCTGCTCAACCGCTTCTGGCGCGCTTATGACGGGGAGGGGCACAAAGCCGAGGCGCTGGCACTGTTTGACCTGAATGAAGGGGTGAGTCAGGAGGCGATCCGCCGCCGCTGGCGGGAGCTGGCACTGCAGCACCATCCGGATCGGGGTGGCAATGCCGAGACCTTTGTCCGTATCCGCTGGGCATGGGAGGTCCTGCGGGGATGATCCCGTTGCCGCACCACTGTTGCCGCACATAAAGGGCAGGCATAGACTGGAGCTGGATATTCCCACAGGAGAGCATCATGACAGTCAGTGAACTTCGTAAGCTCTATCAGCAACAGATCCTGCACGAGGCCGAAATACTCCACGATGTGGCCATTCCCGGCTGGCTCATCGAATTCAGAGGCAAGGATGGCGCCCTCTACGAGCTGACCGACACCCTCGGCTGCCCGGTCAGTTTCGGCACCGTCGAGCAGGCCCGCGAACATCTGCATCAGGTGGCCGACTGCCCGGTTCAGGTGGAGCACCTCTACCGCTTCTTCGAACGCTAGCGCCACCCACCGCACAGTAAAAAGGCTCCCGAGGGAGCCTTTTGTTATTCCGGTTGCTTTCTATTCCGGTTGCAGCGGTTCCGCCACCTTGCCCTCCAGCTTTCTGACCGGCTTTTGCAGGATCAGGTTGGCCGGATAGGTGACCAAATCGCCGTTGTCATCACGCACCCGCACATAGAAGAGGCCAATCTCGGTGATGACGCCGGTGACCGAGTCATCCTTGTCGAGGATACGGATCCGGTCGCCAATCTTGTAGGGGAAGGCGAAGAAGATGGTGATGCTGGCGGTGATGTTGGAGAGGATCGACCACTGGGCCACCATGGCGACCCCCAATACCGCAAAGAAGGAGGACGCGAGCACCACCAGTCGGGAAAAGTCGAGCCCCCACACCCCGGCCAGCACCAGCAAGGTGGCGCAACCGAGCAGGAAGTGGAACACATGGGCCACGTAGAGCACCCGGTTCTCGCTCACCTGCCTGCTCTGGCCGAGCGCCAGCAGGCTCTTGTGAATAAGCCGCCGGATCAGGGTATGCCCCAGCAACAGCAGCAGGGTCAGACCAATTGATTGCCACATGGGTTATGCCTCCTTACCACCAGCGCCGATGTTTGAGCCAGATAGCCAGCCCGCTTGCCAGCGCCACTAAGGATCCGCAGAAGACCCAGAAGGCGGTCGGATTCTCGGCCCCGGGGATACCGCCGAGGTTGATGCCAAACAGGCCGGTCAGGAAACTGGCGGGCAAAAAGAGCAGCGCCATCACCGACATCTGGTAGGCGCGGCGGTTGGTCGCCTCCGCCATCAGATTGTTGATCTCGTCTGCCAGCACAGCGGTGCGCGCCACCCCGGCATCGAGGTCATCGAGCCAGCGCCGCAGCCGGTCGGCGATATCGAGCAGACGACGGCGGTCATCCTCATCCAGCCAGCTGATCTTCTCGTTGGCCAGCCGTGCCACCAGATCCCGCTGGGGGGAAAGGTAGCGGCGGATCATGATGAGCTGCTTGCGGATCAGCGCCAAGCGGCCATTGGCGGGCATGTCGCGCATCAGCACCATCTCCTCCAGATCGAGGATCTTGTCGTGCAGCTCCTCGACAAACTCCCCCGCCCGATCGGTCAGGGCATCGCAGATCTCCACCAGCCAGTCGGCCGGGGTATCGGCGCCGCCCCCCAGCTTGAGCTGGTTGAACACATCCTGCTCGGAGAGCAGCGGACGACGACGGCTGCTGATGATGAGATCCGGGGTGATGAAGATACGCAGCGCCACCATCTCTTCGGGCCTGTGATCCTTGTTGTGGTTGATGCCGCGCAGGATCAGCAGCACCGTCTCCCCCATCCGCACCAGCTTGGGACGATTGCTCTGGCCGAGCAGCGACTCCCTGGCCGCCTCGCTGAGCAAGGGGGTCTGCAACAGCCAGCGCGCCGAATCGGGATTGCCGTAATCCAGATGCAGCCAGCCGGGATGCGCCGCCGGGACTTCGCTTCCCGCCGTCAGCGGCGCCATGCCACCCTTGCCATCCAGGGTCAGGGCATAAATTACTTCACCGGGCACCCGATCCATCTCGTCTCCTTCTCGTTTCATGTGCTGGCCCCAGCTTACACCAAAGGTTGGGCCGACTCAGCCCCGCGCCGGGAAGGGGAGGCCTGTGTTAACATGACCACTCTCGTTTTCCATCCGCTTTCACTACAGGAAACCATGCCATGCCCATCTGGGTTGATGCCGATGCCTGCCCCATTCCGGTCAAGGAGATCCTCTACCGCGCCGCTCACCGCGCCCAGGTCGTCACCACCCTGGTGGCCAATCAGGGATTGCGGGTGCCCCCCTCGCCCTTCATCAAAACCCAGCAGGTGGAGAAGGGATTCGATGTGGCAGATCATGTCATCGCCCAGCAGGTTCAGCCCGGCGATCTGGTGATCACCGGCGATATTCCTCTCGCCTCCTGGGTGATCGATGCCGGTGGCGAGGCGCTCAATCCCCGTGGCGAGATCTACACCCGCGAGACCATCAAGGCGCGGCTCGGCATGCGAAACTTTATGGAAGAGCTGCGCTCGGCTGGCGTGCAGACCGGCGGCCCGGCCCCCTTCAATGCCGCTGACAAACAGCGCTTCGCCAACGCCCTCGACAAGTGGCTGGTCAAAGGCAAGCTGTAAAGAGACCCTAAAGGCGCCCTGCTTGGGCGCTTTTTCGCCGTAACATCCTGATTTTTAAAATAAGAGCTGACCACAACCGTCAGGCTGGTAAGATGCGCCGCCATCTTGTCCACGCCGTAATCATCATGACCGCCCAAGGGCACCTGCTCTTCTCCGTAACCTGCACCCTGATCGCCCACAAACTGCAGCTCACTCCGGCGCTGGCCGATGCCAGCCTGTGGCAGACCATCCCTGCCGCGCTGGCCAGCGCCCTGTTGCCCGACCTCGACCACCCCAAATCGGTGCTGGGGCAGCGCCTGCCGTGGATCTCGAAACCTCTGTCGCGACTGTTCGGCCATCGCGGCTTCACCCACAGTCTGCTGGCAGTCGCCGCTGCCGTCTGGGGGCTGAACCAGAGCCTGCCGCCGGACACCCTGCCCATGGGGGTCAAGGATGCGCTTATCGTCGGCTACCTCAGCCATCTGCTGGGGGACTGGCTCACCCCGGCGGGCATTCCGCTCTTCTGGCCCATCAAACGCCGCTTCCGGCTGCCGGGCTGGCCGCTGCGCAGCGGCGGCGCCATCGAAACCGGCTTTTGCACTCTCACCTTGCTGGTCGCTGGCTGGTGGTGCGGCTGGCGGCTGTGAGCCAGAAACAAAAAAGCCCCTGACGAGGTCAGGGGCCCAAGCAGTGGTACGAACCACTAGAGGATCAGATCATGATGCCAGCGATAACAGCAGAGAGCAGGCTGACCAGGGTAGAACCGTAGACCAGCTTCAGACCAAAGCGGGAAACCATGTTGCCCTTCTCTTCGTTCAGCGCTTTTACCGCACCTGCGATGATACCGATGGAGCTGAAGTTGGCGAAAGAGACCATGAAGATGGAGAGGATACCGACGGTGCGCGGAGAGAGCTCGGCAGCCACCTTGCCCAGATCCATCATCGCCACGAACTCGTTGGTCACCAGCTTGGTCGCCATAATGGAGCCCGCTTGCAGCGCTTCACCACTCGGGATACCCAGGATCCAGGCGATCGGGTAGAAGAGGTAGCCCATGACGAACTGGAAGTTCACGCCAAATGCCATCTCGAACAGGTAGTTGATCAGGGCAATCAGGGCGATGAAGCCCACCAGCATGGCACCCACGATAACGGCAACGGTGAAACCGGCCATGATGTACTCGCCCAGCATCTCGAAGAAGTTCTCTTTCTTCGGCGTGTGGTGCTCGTCACCTTCGGCAATGGCCTTGATGTCGGTCACGGAGTTATCCGGCTCGTAGGGGTTGATCAGAGAGAGCACCACAAAGGTACTGAACATGTTGAGCACCAGCGCGGCGACCACGTAGCGCGGCTCGATCAGCTGCATGTAGGCACCGACGATGGACATGGAGACGGTAGACATGGCCGTCGCAGCCAGGGTGTACATCTGCTTCTCGTTCAGGTGCGGCAGGATGTTCTTGAGGGCGATGAAGTTCTCGGACTGGCCGACGATCATCGAGCTGATGGCGTTGAAAGACTCCAGCTTGCCCATGCCGTTGATCTTGGCCAGCACGGTACCGATACCGCGGATCACCAGTGGCAGCAGACGGATGTACTGCAGAATACCGATCAGCACGGAGATGAAGACGATGGGCATCAGCACCATCAGGAAGAAGGAGAAGGCCCCTTCGTTGACCAGACCACCGAACACGAAGTCGGTACCCTGTTTGGCAAACTCCATCAACTTGGTGAAGCCGGCCGCGAAGCCACCCACCACCGCCAGACCCACTTCGGAGTTCAGCATGAACCAGGCCAGCGCCAGTTCGACCACCAGCAGTTGGCCGATATAACGCAGCTTGATCTGTTTCCAGTTGTGGCGGTTAGCCAGCAGAGAGAGAGCGAGGACCATCACCAGTCCGAGCACAAAGTGAACGTATTCCATACCTGTAGCACCTGAGTAAATTGTAATTTTTGACCGGCGCCATCATAGACATTTGCACATTTAAAAATCAGATAGCCATCACAATCCCGCGCAATATTATGGAGGCAGGATAATACAAACGTTTTTAAATTAATTGTGCAATGAACAGATATTAATCGCGCAACACGGATAACATAAATCCTTTTAAAACATCATGTTGAGTAATAGCGGCGCCGTTTTCATGTTCTTTGAAAATATTTAATCAGCATTTTTGCAACATTCCATGTGGCGCAATAACTGCTCGTGAAATATTTTCCAATCATTATATTAAAATACTGAAAATAGAAAACGTTTATCCACGATAAATAATTAGATGAGTGTTTGAAAAATAGTCCTTATTGCTATGTCGGTGATCGCCAGCGATCGATTTGGCAACAAATGAACCTTTCATGGCCCCTCGTGACCAGCCGTTCAAAAATCCGCCACATCCGGTGCCACATTCTGGTATGATGCGCGGCCTTAGCGCTCGCGCATCCCCGTTTTCTCCGAAATAGAGTCCTTTTGTGAACAACAGCGAATTTAGCAGCCTCAATCTCTCCCCCGCCCTGCAAGAGAACCTCACCAGCCTGGGTTACCTGCAGATGACCCCGATCCAGGCCCAGAGCCTGCCCCTGGTGCTCGATGGCAAAGACCTGATCGCCAAGGCAAAAACCGGCAGCGGCAAGACCGCCGCCTTCGGCCTCGGCCTGCTGGCCAAGCTCAACGTCAACCGCCTCGAAGTGCAGGCGCTGGTGCTCTGCCCGACCCGCGAACTGGCGGATCAGGTGGCTCAGGAGATCCGTCGTCTGGCGCGCGCCCTGCCCAACGTCAAGCTGGTGACCCTGTGCGGCGGCACCCCGACCGCACCGCAGTCCGCTACCCTGAGCTTTGGTGCCCACATCGCCGTCGGCACCCCGGGTCGTATTCTCAAGCATCTGGAGCAAGGCACGCTGGAGCTATCCGGCCTCAAGACGCTGGTGCTGGACGAAGCGGATCGTATGCTGGACATGGGCTTTGGCGAAGATATCAACCGGGTCATCAGCTATGCCCCCCAACAGCGCCAGACCCTGCTCTTCTCCGCGACCTATCCGGAAGGGATCGCCCAGATGAGCCGCGGCGTGCAGCGCAATCCGGTCGAGGTGAGCGTGGAGTCCCTGCACGAGGGGAGCGCCATCGAACAGAAGCTCTACGAAGTGCCTGCCGGTCAGCGCCTCGACGCCCTCACCTGGTTGCTGAGTCACTACCAGCCCAGCTCCTGCGTGGTGTTCTGCAACACCAAGCGCGCCTGTAACGACGTGGCAGACCATCTGGCCGCCAAGGGCTTCTCGGCGCTGGCGCTGAACGGCGATCTGGAACAGCGCGAGCGGGATCAGGTGCTGGTGCGTTTTGCCAACGGCAGCGCCACCATTCTGGTGGCCACCGACGTGGCGGCCCGCGGTCTCGACATCAAGGAGCTGGGCGCCGTCATCAACTACGAGCTGACCTATGATCCGGAAGTGCACGTGCACCGCATCGGCCGTACCGGTCGTGCCGGCCAGCAGGGTCTGGCCCTGAGCCTCTATCAGCCGAACGAGGCCCAGCGCGTCAACTTTATCGAAGAGTACCAGCAGGCTCCGATGCCGCTGGGTGATCTCGACAGCATCGGCCGCGATATCAAGCCGATCGCCCCGCAGATGGTGACCCTCTCCATCGATGCAGGCCGCAAGACCAAGGTGCGGGCCGGTGACATTCTGGGTGCCCTGACCGGTGAAGGCGGCATTGCCGGCGCCGATGTGGGAAAGATCCAGATCTCCGAGCAGTACTCCTACGTCGCCGTGAAGCGCAGCGTGGCGAGCGCCGCCCTCAAGCGGTTGCAGGAAGGCAAGATCAAGGGTCGCAGCTACCGCGCCCGCAAACTGGGCTAAGGTTCTTTGCAAGCCGTTAGCCAGACCACAGGCGCCTGACAGGCGCCTGTTTCATATCTCCGATGCCGCCATGCGGCAAGACAGGCACCATGACCCAAGCAATCCAAACCGATGTGAGCTGCCAGAACTGCGAAGCCTGCTGCTGCCGCCTCGAAGTGATGCTCTTTACCGATACCGGCGTGCCGGACCGTTATGTACTGGAACGGGAAGGCGAGATACCGGTCATGCGCCGGCTGGACGATGGCTGGTGCGCCGCCCTCGACCGCAACACCATGATGTGCCGTATCTACGAGGTGCGACCGCTGATCTGCCGCGAATTCGAAATGGGTGAACCCGACTGCGTCGACGAACGGGACAAGTGGTTTATCAAGCTGGATTGACTAGGCTCCTCGAATACACTCATCACGATGATGTGCCCCATCCATGTACGAGGTACGACCGCTGATCTGCCGCGAATTCGAAATGGGTGAACCCGACTGCGTTGACGAACGGGACAAGTGGTTTATCAAGCTGGATTGAGCCAAGGCCAGTCAGGATAAGGGTGGTCAAGCGCTCGCAGGTTCACAGGGAGCGGTGTTGAGCTGCTCCCCCAGCCACTGGATGGCCGCTGCCTCCTGCTCGAAGTAACGTACCGCCCGAAAGGGCAATCCCTTGAAGATGTTATCCGCCAGATAGCGCTTGAAGCCCCCCACGAAGACCACCGCCAGAAACTGACAGCCACTCTCGGCACACCAGCCAAACTGGCGACGAAAACGGGCCAGCACCTCGGGCCCGGCCGCTTCAAACTCGGTCGCCACCTCGACAATCCCCCAGGGGCCATCCATCAGACCGGCCAGTTCGTGACGAAAACGCGCCTCATAGGCCATGGCACCTGCCAGATTAAAGGGGCCACTCGGGCGGCAGATCAGCATCTGGCCCCTGCGCTCCATGTCGAATTGCCCATGTGGCTGCATGACTGCTCCCATTCCGTTACCACTATCGCCTGCAAATTATTACCACAAGGTAATAATTTATAAGGAAAAGTCCAGCAGCAAACAGGCTTTCCCCAAAGCGTGGTCATCCTATCCTGCAAACCGTCGGCACCTCATGTTACCGACATCCCGCACTGAATCGATATCAAGATGTGCGATTGCAGTTAACGAAACGTTACTGCTATTATCCGCGCCGCCACAAACATTCCACCTGCCGAAAGGTTTGGCACCTCAACAAGGATGTACAATGAAAAACAGGGACTCGAGTCATTACCAACGGATCTGGCGCTGGCACTTCTACGCCGGTCTCTTTGTCGCCCCTTTCCTGATCCTGCTGTCACTGACCGGGATCGTCTATCTGTTCAAACCCCAGCTCGACAACCTGATGTACCCCGAGCTGATGAAGGTCGCCCCCGCCAGCCAGACCCTGAATACCGACCAGCTGCTGGCCAAGGCGATGATGACCATGCCCGATGCCAGCCTGCGTAAATACCTGCCGCCTGCCGCTCCCGACCTGAGCGCTCAGTTCATCGTCAATCAGGGGGATCGCGAGCTGACTCTGTTTATGGATCCCGCCAGCGGCGCCCTGCTTGGCACCATGGATAACAAGTGGAATCTGCAAGCGGTGGCCCGCTCCCTGCACGCCGACCTGCTGCTCGGCACCACGGGGGATCGGCTGATCGAACTGGCTGCAGGCTGGGGGCTGGTACTGCTGCTGAGCGGCCTCTACCTCTGGTGGCCACGCAAGGGGCCCGGGGTGGGCGGCATCCTCTGGCCCAGAGTGAGCCAGCGTGGACGCCTCTGGTGGCGCGATCTGCACGCCGTGGTCGGCTTCTGGGGCGCCGGTTTCCTGCTGCTGTTACTGCTGAGCGGCATGACCTGGACCGGTTTCTGGGGCGACCAGTTTGCCGCGGTCTGGAACCGCTTCCCCGCCGCCATGTGGAACGAGGTGCCCAAATCGGCGCCGCTGGCCCGCAGCCTGAATCAGGCCCACGAGCAGACCGTCCCCTGGGCGGTGGAGAACACCCCTATGCCCAGCTCGCAGCCTGTAGATGAGGGGCACGATCACGGAGCCATGAACCACGGCGAGCACGAGGGAGTGGTGATGGCGAGCCAGCGCATTGCGCTGCAACGGGTGGTCGAGATCGCCCATGAGCGGGGAGTCCAACCGGGTTACAGCATTACCCCGCCGGTCGGCGCCACCGGTGTCTATACCATCGCGATCTTTGCCGATGATCCGCGCAACGATGCCACCCTGCATATCGATCAATACAGTGGCAAGGTGCTGGCCGATGTGCGCTGGCAGGATTACGGCCCGGTCGCCAAAACGGTGGAGAGTGGCGTCATGCTGCACATGGGCAAGCTCTACGGCTGGCCCCACCAGCTCGCCATGCTGCTTATCTGCCTGATGGTGCTGGCCAGCGCCGTGAGTGGTCTGTGGATCTGGTGGTGCCGCCGTCCGCAGGGCCGTCTCGCCGCGCCGCCGCTGCCTGCCAAACTCCCGCCGATGCGCGGTGCCATCGCCCTGCTGATCCTGCTGGGGATCGCCTTCCCGCTGGTGGGCGCCTCCATGATCGCCATCTGGCTGCTGGATACCCTGATTTTCTCCCGCAGCCCTCTCAGGGTGGCACGCGCCAGCTAAACCGGCCAAAACCAAAAAGGGCTCCCATATCGGGAGCCCTTTTCATTGTTCGCCTTGGCGAGCCGCGACCAGCTGTCAGGAAAGCGCCAACCCGATGGAGAGCAGCAGGCTGAACAGAAACGCGCTGATGGCGGTCTTCTTGAGAGCGCCGGTCAGCACCTCGCCATCGTAGCTTTCGCGCAAGGTGCGGGCCGCATCGCTAAGAGGCTTCATGGCGGGCAGGAAGATCCACGGCCAGAAACTGGCGGGCTGGATCAGGATAAAGGCGATGGTTGCCAGCAACGCCGCCCCCAGCAGTACCCAGTGATAGGCAATGGCGCGGTTGCGGCCAAGGCGCACCGCCAAAGTGATCTTGCCGCTGGCGGCGTCTGTCTCGATGTCGCGCACATTGTTGATATTGAGCACGGCGGTGGCCAGCAGGCCACAGGCGGTGGCGGGCAGCAGCAGATCCCACTCCAGCGTCTTGGTGAAGAGGTAGTAGGAGCCGAGCACCCCTAGCAGGCCGAAGAAGAGGAACACCGAGATATCGCCAAACCCGCGATAGCCGTAAGGGGTCTTGCCGACCGTGTAGGTCACCGCCGCGACAATGGCCGCGCCACCCAGCACCACAAATGCCAAAATCTGCAGCCACTGGCCGCCGAAGGCACAGCCCAGCAGCAGCAGGCCACTGGCCACCGCCGCCAGCGCAGTCAGCCCCATCGCCACGCACATCTGCTTTTTGGTGATAAGACCGGAGACCACCGCCCGCTGCGGGCCGATCCGCTCACCGTTGTCAGCGCCAGAGACCGCATCGCCGTAATCGTTGGCCAGATTGGAGAGGATCTGCAGCAGGATGGCGGTCAGCAGGGAGAGCGCCATGATGGTGCCATCGAAGGCACCACGACTGGCAGCCAGCCCCGAGCCCAGCAGGATAGAAGAGCAGGCGAGCGGCAATGTTCGCAAACGCGCCGCCAGCAACCAAACAGAGAAGGTATTTGTCATTTTGTGATGGCCAAACAATCGGATATTGATCGTGTTAAGGGTTATCGAACCGGATTTGGGTATACTTGGCCCCGGAGAGTGAAGCTCCCGCGGGCGATTTACATGGACGAATGGGCAGATAATATATAGGAAATCATCGCCCTTTGGCATAAACCTACGGCATCCAGCTACCGGATCGCTCGTTACTACCCGGCTCAGACAAGAATCCATGTTGGCTCAGACCCATATCAAGCAACAACTGGACGCCCTGCGTCACAGCAACGTCAGCGGCTTCGTACGGTTGCGAGTGGCGATCGAAATCCGCTCCTTTCTGGGCTGGCTCGCGGCGCAAACCCTCTATCCCCGCATCTACTGGCAGGCCCGTGGACAAGCTCGTCCCGAGTATGTCGCGCTGGGCGCCATCCATGAACTGACCGAACCGCACGCCATCAAGCAGGTGTGCACTAACACAGCCAACCAGCATCATGACGACAGCCCTCGCTACTATGGCGGACTGGCGTTCGATCCGGCCCAGTCCGGCTGGCAAGGGTTTGGCCCCTGCCGTTTCGTGCTGCCCCGCATCGAGCTGGTGCGCCGTGGCGAGTGCGTCAGTCTCTGCCTCAACCTCTGGCTGGATGAAAACAATCTCGAGGCCGAACTGCAGGCGGCCGAAGCCGCCCTTGATGCCCTGCGCCCGGAAGCCCCGCTGCCCGCCCTGCAAAAGCAGCCCTGGCAGCGACAGGATTGCCCCGGTCCCGCCCAGTGGCAGACGCTGGTGGAGCGCGTCACCGCCCCCGATTTTCAGGCCCACACTCCCAAGGTGGTGCTATCGCGGGAGAGCGTGCTGACCAGTCCGAACCATGATGCGGATATCAATCCCTGGGCCATGCTCGACCAGTGGGCCCGCCACGCCCAGGACTGCTTCCACTTCGGTTTTCAATTCTCCCCCGAGCAGGCCTTTATCGCCTGTTCTCCCGAGCGGCTCTACCGCCGGGAAGATCGCCACCTCTTTACCGAGGCGCTGGCGGGCACCATTCGCCGCTCCGGCGATGAAGAGGTGGATGCCCAACTGGCCGCCGAACTGCTGGCCGACAGCAAGAACCGGCTGGAGAACCGACTGGTACACGCCGACATCCTAAGCCGTCTGGCACCCCTGACCCACGATGCCACCCTGACCGAGCCGCGCATTCTCAAACTGCGGCTGCTGCAACACCTCAAGTGCGATATTGAGGCCGAGCTCAAGCCCGGGGTCTGCGACTGGCAGTTGCTCGACGCCCTCCACCCGACGCCGGCGGTGGGCGGCGCTCCGCGCGAGGCAGCGCTCGCCTTTATCCGAGAGTTCGAACCCTACGATCGGGGCTGGTACGCCGGAGCCTGCGGCATGCTGAGTCGGGAGACGTCCGAGTTCTCGGTCGCCATTCGCAGCGCCCGTATTCAACCGGGCAGCGTTACCCTGTTTGCCGGTGCCGGCATTGTCGCCGGTTCCGAGCCTGTCGCCGAGTGGGCCGAACTCGACAACAAGATCGCCAATGTGCTCTCCCTGCTGGGATAGTCATTCACCCTTTTCACGCTACGAGAGCCCCTATGCCCACCCGTAAAGAGCCTGCCAGCGAAGAGTTTGCCTGCACACCGTTTTCGAGCCAGCACGCCACCTTCAACCACGTCTGGTCCTCCCTCTTGCTGGAGGAGCTCTTTCGCCTCGGGGTGCGCGACATCGCGCTGGCCCCCGGCTCCCGCTCCGCGCCGCTGACCATGGCGGCGGCCGCCCATCAGGGCTTTCGCCGTCACCTGCACTTTGATGAGCGAGGTCTCGGCTTTATGGCGCTGGGGCTGGCCAAGGGAAGCAACCGGCCGGTGGCGGTGATCATGACGTCGGGCACCGCGGTAGCCAACCTCTGGCCCGCCGTGGCAGAGGCCCAGCTCACCGGCGTACCGCTGATTATTCTCTCCGCCGATCGCCCTCACGAGCTTATCGACAACGGCGCCAATCAGGCGATCGACCAGCAGGGGATCTTCGGCCGCTACCCCGTCTATCAGCAGAACCTGCCGAGCCCCACCCCGACTATTCCGGCGGCGTTTGTGCTGAGCTCGGTGGATCAGGCGCTGGCCAAACAGGCGCTCACCCCCGGGGTGGTGCACTTCAACTGCATGTACCCGGAGCCCCTTTACCCGGGGGAGCACTATCAGGATTTCTCCGACTATCTGGCCCCCCTCGGTGACTGGCTCGGCTCGCACAAGCCATGGAGCCCGTGGCAGCAAAACGAGCCGACCTGCCCACCTCAGGCGGAGTGGGAAACCTTTCGGCAACAGCGCGGCATCGTTGTAGCTGGCCGCATTACCGACCCGAATCAGGCACAGGCCGCCGCCGCGCTGGCGGAGCAACTCGGCTGGCCGCTGCTGGCGGATCTGCAGAGCCAGATCCGCTTCGATAGCCGCAACCTCATCCATATGGATATGGCGCTCAACGACCCTGAATTCGTCGCCGAGCTGGGCCGCGCCGAGGTACTGCTGCAATTTGGCGCGCGGCTTGTCTCCAAGCGGCTCGGTCAGTTCATCAAGCACCATTCATGGCAGGATTACTGGCTGGTGGATCCACAACCGGCGCGGCTCGATCCCGATTACCGGCTGCGCAACCGGCTGCTCTGCAGTGCCAGCGCCTTTGCAGTGGCTCATCCGGTCACCCCTCGGGCCCCCTGGCACCGGCTGGCCGAGCTGCAACACAACGCCAGCCAGCAGATCGCCGCGGCCTGCGAGGGTTTCTCGGAGCTCGGAGTCTGCCATCACCTCAACCGCCTGATCGAAGGACAACTGTTTGTCGGCAACAGCATGCCTGCCCGACTGATGGATATGCTCGGTGACACGGGCAAGGGGCCGAGCCGGGTGATGACCAACCGCGGTGCCTCCGGCATCGATGGCCTGATCGCCACCGCCTACGGGTTTGCCCAGTCGAGCGACCAGCCAACAACCCTGCTGCTTGGGGATCTCAGCGCCCTGCACGATCTCAACAGTCTCGCGCTGCTTGGCAAGGCGAGCCGACCGCTGGTGGTGATCCTGCTCAACAACGATGGCGGCAGCATCTTCCGCATGTTGCCAGTGCCCACCGAAGGGGCGCTGCTGGAGAGCTACTACCGGCTGCCCCACGGCCTCGGTTTTGAACATGCCGCCGCCATGTTTGGCCTCGCCTATCGCGCGCCGACCACACTGGCCGAGTTCGAACGCGATTACAGCGCCGCCCTCCAACATGGCGTTACCTTGATCGAGATCCGGGTACCGAGCGAACAGGTGGCCGATGATCTCAAGGCACTGGGGGCCGCCATCCGTGGCAAATAAATATGCCAATGTGCCGCTGGTGCTGCTGCACGGCCTGCTGGGGGATAGCGGCGACTGGCAACCGGTGATCGACCGGCTGCCCGCCATCCGCTGTATCGCCCTCGATCTGCCTGGTCATGGCCAGCATAGCGCTCTCAACGTCAGCGACTTTGAGCAGAGCAACCAGTGGCTGGTCGCCGAGCTGGCCAGCCGCCACATTGAACGCTATCTGCTGGCGGGCTACTCGCTGGGTGGGCGACTGGCCCTCTATCACGCCAGCCGCGAGCCAGCCGGGCTGCGGGGGCTGCTACTGGAGAACTGCCACCCGGGGCTACCAGACAATGAACGGGCCGCCCGCATCCAGCACGATGAACAGTGGGCGCGGCGCTTCGAGCAGGACCCCCTGGCTGACGTGCTGGCTGACTGGTACCTGCAAGGGGTGTTTGCCGATCTTGACGATGCGGCCCGGGCCCGCCAGATCGCCCACCGCCTTGGCAACGACGGCCTGGGCATCGCCACCATGCTGCGCGCCACTTCGCTCGGCAAGCAGCCGGATCTCGCCCCCTGGCTCATGGCGAGCCAGCTGCCGGTCACCTGGGTGAGTGGCAAGCGGGATCACAAATTCCATCAGCTGGCTTGCCAGCTGGCGAACCAAAATCGCAGAATCAACCACTTGGTGCTGGATGGCGGCCATAATCTGCACGCCCATCAGCCTGATAACTTTGCCCGACTCCTCGCGGAGTGGGTCAACCAACAAGAAGAGACGAGTCATGATTGAAGCAATGACGGAAGCTGAACTGTATGCACCTGTTGAATGGCAAGATTGCTCCGCCGGTTACGAGGACATCCTCTATCACAAGTCCAACGATGGCATTGCCAAGATCACCATCAACCGTCCCCAGGTGCGCAACGCCTTCCGCCCCCGCACCGTCAAAGAGATGCTGCAGGCGCTGGCCGATGCCCGTTATGACGATCAGATCGGCACCATCATCCTGACCGGTTTTGGCGAGAAAGCCTTCTGCGCCGGCGGCGACCAGAAGATCCGTGGCGACTACGGTGGATACCGGGATGACGAGGGGACTCACCACCTCAACGTACTCGACTTCCAGCGCGACATCCGCACCTGCCCGAAACCTGTGGTTGCCATGGTGGCCGGTTACGCGGTCGGTGGCGGCCACGTGCTGCACATGATGTGTGACCTGACCATCGCAGCCGACAACGCCCAGTTTGGCCAGACCGGCCCGAAAGTGGGCTCCTTCGACGGCGGTTGGGGTGCTTCCTACATGGCTCGTATCGTCGGCCAGAAGAAGGCCCGCGAAATCTGGTTCCTCTGCCGCATGTACGATGCCCAGCAAGCCCTCGACATGGGTCTGGTCAACACCGTCGTACCATTGGCCGAACTGGAGCGTGAAACCGTGCGCTGGTGCCGTGAAATGCTGCAAAACAGCCCGATGGCGCTGCGTTGCCTGAAAGCCGCCCTCAACGCTGACTGTGATGGGCAGGCGGGCTTGCAGGAGCTGGCGGGCAATGCCACCATGCTCTTCTACATGACCGAAGAGGGTCAGGAAGGCCGCAACGCCTTCAACGAAAAGCGTCGCCCCGACTTCTCCAAATACAAGCGGAACCCCTGATGACACTAGCCCTGTATCGCTATCAACTGCCTTTTACCCAGCCACTGACCTTTCACGGCAAGGTGGAGGTGGCGCGAGAGGGGCTGTTGGTGCGCATCAACGACGGCTGGGGGGAAATTGCCCCCCTGCCCGGCTTCTCGAAAGAGAGCCTGCAACAGGCAGAGGCAGAAGCTCTTGCCACGCTGGCAGCACTGGCCGCCGGCGACACCCCGAACCCCGTGCTGCCGTCGGTGCAATTTGGCCTCGACTGCGCGCGCCGGACATGGCCCGAGCAGCGCAACCCGCTGCCGGAGCCCTATCCCCTCATTCAAGGCTCCCCCCAGGAGCTGCTTCGCAACTGGAAAGAGTGGCTGCACCGCACGCCTGGCAAGGCCAAGCTGAAGGTGGCGCGCTACCCGATGCGTGACGAGCTGGCGCTGATCCGCCTGCTGTGCGACCGCCTCCCCTCCCTCAAGCTGGTGCTGGATGCCAACCAGGGCTGGACTCGCGAGGAGGCGTGGACCTTCTGCGGCCACCTCGACCCGAATCGCATCGAGTATCTGGAAGACCCTTGCGCCGACTTTGCCGACATCGCCTTTGTCGCCAACCGCACCGGCATGCCGGTGGCGCTGGACGAACTGCTGGCACAAGGCAAGCCGTGGGAACCGATCCCGCAACTGCGCGCGCTGGTGCTCAAGCCTACCCTGCTCGGTTCACTCGCCAACTGCGAAGCCCTGATCGCCCGCGCCCGCGAACTGCGGCTCAAGGTGATCATCTCCTCCTGTTTCGAATCGGATCTGGGACTGAACCAGCTCTTTCATCTGGCAGGCGAGTGGGCACAGGAACAGGCGCCGGGGCTGGATACCCGCCGCTGGATGGCAGGCAACCTGCTGGGGGAAGATGGCAAACCGGATCTGAGCCGACTGGAGCAACTGTATTACCGTGATTGACCCCTCCCGTTCACCCGAACAGACACCTTGCCCGGTACGCCACCGGGCAATCTCAGCCCCGAACCGCATTGCCATCCACGCCGCCTCGCCTCTCAGTTATCGCCAGCTCGATGCTCGCCTCAACAGCCTGTGCCAACAGCTGGAACAAGCCGGAGTGCGTCGTGGCGCTCATCTGGCGGCGGTGGTGCGCGGTGCGCTGGAAGATGTGCTGCTGGCGTGGGCCTGCGTGCGCAGCGGCGTGGTGTTCTGCCCGCTCAACCCCGCCTTTCCTCTCGAAAAGCAGCGCGAGCTGGCGGTACAACTCGATGCCGATGCCTTCTGGTCGGCAGGGGAGATCCCGGCAAGCAACTGGCAGCCCCTGCAGCTCGACTTCACGCGCGAACTGCCAGCAAGCGAGGAAACATGGCCGCTGGCATCGACCCAGCTCAACAACATGATCCTCACCTCCGGCTCCAGCGGCACACCGAAAGCGGTGGTGCACCGGCTCTGCAACCACCTTACCTCGGCGCGCGGCTCTGCCACCCTTATTCCCCTCGATGAGGCCTGCGGCTGGCTGCTCTCCCTGCCGCTGTTTCATGTGGGCGGCTACGCCATCCTGTTTCGGGTCTTTCTGGCGGGTGCCACGTTGGTGCTAGACGATCGCAGTCAGCCGCTCAAGGCGCGGCTTGAACAGCAGCCCATTACCCATCTCTCGCTGGTGCCGACCCAACTCTGGCGCCTGCTGGCTGAGGGTTTTGATCCCGCCCGTACCCGCCTGCGCGAGCTGCTGCTCGGTGGCGCAGCCATCCCGCAACCGCTGGTGAAGCGCCTCTGCGCCATGGGGCTCGAACCCAAGGTGAGTTATGGTCTCTCCGAGATGGGCAGTCAGGTCTGCACCGCTATCCCCGGCGATGCGGGTGTAGTTGGCAAACCGCTACCGGGACGGGAAGTGTGCATCAGGGAGCAGGAGATCTGCGTGCGCGGCGCCACCCTGTTTGCCGGTTACTACCGAGATGGCGAGCTGGAACTGCCCCTCGATGACGAAGGCTGGTTTCATACCCGCGACAAGGGGAGGTTCACTGCGGCAGGGGAACTGCTGGTAGAGGGACGGCTCGATAACCTCTTTATCTCGGGTGGCGAAAACATCCAGCCCGAAACCATCGAGCAGCGACTGGTAGATCATCCCGCTGTCGCCCAGGCGCTAGTGGTGCCTGTACCGAGCGACGAGTGGGGGCAACGCCCCGCCGCCTTTATCGACTGGCACGGCGAGCCGGCTCCCTACTCCGAGCTGGCAGCCTGGATCCGCAACACCCTGCCCGGCTTTATGGTGCCCGACCACTGGCTCCCCTGGCCCGATCTTGGCGGCAATCTCAAGCCCTCTCGCCAACTGCTGGGCAAGGTAGCCCGACAACAGACCACTCGGGCACGACAAGCTGAATGAGATCGGACTCACAATTTCCCGATCTTCTTTGAAAACAAAAAAAGAAACATGTGAGTCCTCACTGCGGCGCCAACCCACGATATCTCGATCAGACTCAAAAAGTCACCATCTTATTGATTTATCTGATTTTTAATTGGCAATTGATATCCCTTTGGAACTGTTTAAATTGCCTTGCGATTACTCGCAAGACAATACACAAACAAGAACAAAGGGATAAAAATGAACCGTTCAGGTACCGGGTGGCTGCTGCTGGCAGGCCCCCTGCTTTTGGCTACATCCTCGGCGCAAGCCAACTACTCCCCCAATGACTGGCGACAGTATCAGCTGACTGGCGAATCGAGCCGGCAACTGGCCGCGCGCATCACCGAGATCACCTACGAGCTCAAGGCGCGCAGCAGCAATGCTCCTTACCAGCAGCTTAGGGTCTACCGTCGCTTCGACTGGCAGAGCAGCGATCTCGCCGCACTGGCCGAGCAACAGTGTGGCGAGCCGCAGCTCAAGGTAGATGCGGGCTGGCAGATCCGCTTCGTGCGCTGTGAGGATCGGATTCCGGCGGGCAAGCTCATCCCCGCCAGCAGTTATGACTTTGGTTATGGCCTCAAGCAGGGTCGCTGGGAGCAGCTGGCGGGCACGCCGACCGCCCAGCGGCAGGATCGTCTGCCGCTGCCGCAAGCCATCATCCTGGGTCAGAGCGAAAGGGAGCTGGATCGCTGCGAACTCAACGCACAGGGCCGCTGCACCGAGTCGGAGTGGCACTATCAGCCGCAGGATTGGCAGCAGTTGCAGGTACTTGAAGAGACCCCGAGCGAGCGGGATGGCCGGTTGGAGCAGATCTTTTTCCGTCTGCAACCGGTGGCAGGCAGTCAGGCTGCCGCTCAGGTCAGCGAGATCCATGTCTGGCGCCGCTATCAGTGGCAGCTGGATCCGCTCACGCCTCAGCAGGAGTGTGATGAGCCGCAGGAGCGCAAGGAGGGGAGCAACACCATCCGCTATCGCATCTGCCGTCAGGTTATCCCCGCAGGCAGCGAGGTTCAGGTAACGCTGCAAGATAGCGGCTACCAATACCCGGTCGCCGGCGGCGAGTGGCAGCCCCTGCCAGAGAGCAAAGAGTGGCAGGAGAGTCGGGTGCTCAATCGCCCCATCGTGCTGGCCAGCAAGGAGGAGCAGCTGGAGTGCCACCGCGCCAACGGTCGTCTCTGCTCCGAGCCAGAGCAGCCCGATGTGGATCTGCTCGACAGCGATGCCGCCAAACTGGTGGCCGACGTGAGCGGCCAGAACAGTCCTGCCTGGCAGGCGGATTACGGCCACGATGATGCCAAGCTGATGGCGGTGGTGCGCGGCATGCGTGCCCTGCTGGCGGCCAACCAACCGACCCATCCGGCAATGGACAAGCTGCTCTACTATGTGCGCGCCCACAACTACCACGGCGGCGTTGGCAAAGAGAGTGATCAGGCCGCCCGGGCACTGGCCGGGGTGATGATTGATCTGCTCAACCACCCATTGCTGCTGGGTGCCGAACCGCAGGATCAGGCTGGCACAGTGCTGGAAGCCTGGAGCGTGGCGGCGCAGGGACAGCTTGGGCAAGCCGCCTTCCGCCAGAGTGCCGCCCCCATGCTGGCCCAGCTCAACCAGGCGCTCGGCTATGCGGTGCAACATGCGGCGCAGATCAATGGCCACAAACCCTGGGCCGACGGCCTGTTCGAGCTGCTCAATCTGGTCGATCAGAGCGCCTCTTACGGTCAGCAGGCTGACTTCAGCGCAGCTGTGCTGCAACAGGAGGCGGCATTGCGCCAGAGCCTGCTGCAACTGGGCCTGAGCGAGCTGGCCCTCTGGAAACAGCGCGATGGCTCACGGGATCTGTTTATCTTCAACAACATCCTCGATGCCCACAGCCGCCTCTATCAGATGATGCGCTACCTCCATCACACCAGTCCGGATAAGGCGATTGCCTATCGCCAGCAGCTGGATCGCGATGTCATCGCCATCATGCGCCAGCAGGGGCTGATCCCGGGTGGCCAACATCCGGCCGCCATGCTGGAAGAGGTCTCCCTGACCCTCTCCAGCTACTACCTCACCTACACGGATCGCACCAGCGAAGCCTGTGTCAGCGGCGAGTTCGCCGGGCTTTGTACCCCGATCCGCATGGAAGATATTCTGCCGTTCGAGCACACCTGCTCACCCACCCTGCGTCTGCGCGCCCAGGATCTGACTCAGGCTCAGGCCGAAGGGATCTGCCGTGAGCTGGGTGATGAAGAGCAGCGCTTCCACCAGCAGATGGAGACTGGCTGGCAACCGGTGGCCGATGATCACAACGAAGCGCTGGAGCTGGTGATCTTCAACTCCTCCGCCGACTGGGGCCGCTACGGCAGCGCGCTGTTTGGTGTCTCCACCGACAATGGCGGCATCTATATCGAGGGGGATCCGGCTCGCCTCGGCAATCAGGCCCGCTTCTTCGCCTATGAGGCAGAGTGGAAACGCCCCGCCTTCCAGGTGTGGAACCTGCGCCACGAGTACGTTCACTATCTGGATGGCCGCTTCAACCAGTACGGCAGTTTCGGCCACTATCCGCTCAACCGCACTACCTGGTGGGCCGAGGGGATTGCAGAGTACATCGCCCACGGCCAGTGCTTTGCCCGGGGTCTGGATAACGTGGCAAACCGCCCCGCCGACCAGCGCCCGACACTGGCGGCGATCCTCCACCTTGACTACGAGCAGGGTGGCGAGATGGTCTACTCCTGGTCCTATACCGTGCACCGCTTCCTCAACGATACCGGTCGCGGCGCCAGCTGGCTGACGCTGGCACAAGCGCTGCGCAATCCGGATCGGCAGCAGGCGATGAGCGACTTCGAAGGAGAGCTGGACCGGCTGATCGCCAACGACAGCGACGCCTATCAGGCGTGGCTAGCCCGGGATCTGCTGCCCTGGTGGCAAGCCAACAAGGAGTCAGACGCCTGCAAGGGTAACGACTCTGCCCACTGATAAACCTTCACCTAACAGAGGGGCTGCCACCGCAGCCCCTCGCTTTATCCTCCCGCTCTCCCGGCCTCTGCTGCGACAACCTCTGCCCGAATGAGGTGCCCGCCCGTTATCAAGCCTGACGCCAGCGGCCAAGTTGTAATAGAATGCCGATAGCCACTCCCAACTTCAGACCCTGACCGCACCGCGCATGAAGAAGTTTGCCAAGATCCTCCTAGCCTGCCTCGTTTTGCTGCTGGCCCTGATTGCCATGCTGCTGGGCTACAGCGAGTGGATCGTCTCGGATGCCCGTCACTACACCTACGATCAGGTGGACAAGGTGCCCTACAACCGGGTTGCAGTGGTGCTGGGTACCTCCAAATATCTCTCCGGTGGCGGCCCCAACCACTACTTCAAATACCGTATCAAGGCGGCGGCCGAGCTCTATAACAATGCCAAGGTGGACTTCATCATCGTCTCCGGTGACAACGCCACAGTGCAGTACAACGAGCCACGCCAGATGCGCCGCGCCCTGATCAAGGCGGGTATCCCCGCCTCCGCCATTTATATGGATTTCGCCGGATTTCGCACCCTCGACTCAGTGGTTCGCGCCAAGGAGGTGTTCGGCCAGGAGCGCTTTACCGTGGTCTCCCAGGGCTTTCATAACGAGCGGGCCATTTTCATCGCCCGCCATTTCGGTATCGATGCGGTCGGCTTCAATGCCGAGGACCCCAGCGCCTATCAGGGGATCCGCACCCGGGTGCGGGAAGTCTTTGCCCGCCTGATGGGGCTGCTCGACCTCTATGTACTGGACAAGGGGCCCAAGTTCCTCGGCGCTCCTGTGCCCATCGGTTTGCCTGTGCCTTGCCAGTCACTGAGCACCATCGGCAGCCTGCAACCCTGCCTCAAACAGCCCAAACCGGCGGTGGATGAGGCAAAGCCAGCGGCAGTATCTGCCGCGGTTGCCACCGAGTCGGCTACTCCATCTGCCTCGGCCGTGACTGAACAAGTCACTCCTGCTTTATCCGCAGCGGCAGCCACTGAGCCGGTCACTCCCACCAAACCCGCGGCAGAAACCACCGCCGAGATGCCCAGCGCGGCCTTGCCCACATTGCCGATGGCCCCTTTAGCCGCCAGCGTCAGCACAGCCACACCATAAACAGACGACCCGCCAACTGGCGGGTCTTGTTATTGCAGCGCGGGTTGTGGCGGCTGTACTGCAAACCAATTCCCAGCGACCAAGTCAGCCTCGCACCGCCTGATAGCGGCGGGCCACCTCGGCCCAATCTACCACCTGATAGAAAGCCGCGATGTAATCCGGACGCTTGTTCTGGTACTTGAGGTAGTAGGCGTGCTCCCACACATCCAGCCCCAGGATCGGGGTATGGCCATGCATCAGGGGGCTATCCTGATTGGCACTGCTCTCCACCTGCAATCTGCCCGCCTTGTCCACCACCAGCCAGGCCCAGCCGCTGCCAAAGCGGCTCAGAGCCGCCTGAGTGAAAGCCTGCTTGAAGGCATCGAATCCCCCCAATTCCCGCTCGATGGCCAGCGCCAGCTCACCGCCCGGCTCACCGCCCCCCTGCGGGCTCATCACCAGCCAGAACAGGGAGTGGTTGGCATGGCCGCCGCCATGGTTGCGTACCGCCCCCTGCAAGGTGGCAGGCAGAGTATCGAAGCGGCGCAGCAGAGCCTCTACCGGCAGTGCAGCCAGCTCTGGCGCCCCTTCCAGCGCGGCGTTGAGGTTGTTGATATAAGTCTGGTGATGACGGCTATGGTGGATCTCCATGGTCAGTGCATCGATATGGGGCTCCAGTGCGTCGTAGGCATAGTTCAGGGCTGGCAGGGTATGGCTCATGATGACCTCTGTTCGGATTAATGGAGCCGGGATGAGGGCTCGCTCTGACACAGGCAGTGACCGAGCGAGCGCATGATCCCGGCGTGGCTGCCGTGGCGCTGTACGAACGTCAGCAACTCGGCACGGGTTGTGCGGGTATGGCGCAAAGCCGCCTCTCGCAGGCGAGAGGAGCAAGCGGGGGAGTGACAGGTCGCCAGCAAGCAGTCGTGCACATAGCAGAGCAGGTCGGCGGCGCGATCGGGCAGAGTCATGGCCACCAGCAGATCCGCCAGATTGTGGTGAGCCACAACCAGCGCAGCCACCGCTTCATCGGCGTCATGCCACTGCACCAATTGCTGACGAGCCAGCCAGAGCGCCTGCTGATAATGAGCCAGCGCCTGATGATACTCGCCGCAATCAAACAGCCGGTTGCCCTCTCGGGTCTGCTGTTTCCAGTGACTCATGCTGCTGCCACCTTCGGTCGACTCGACCCATCCCTTCACCCAGGTTGCTGTCATATGCTTCACACCAACAAATGATAATAATTATCATTACATAAATCATATCCGGGAGACAAGGGGCGTCGGGAATCGCAGCAAACAGCCAAAACAGCGCAGCCACTCCTTGGCAAGGAGTGGCTGCTTGAGGCAACCGGTCAGTGGATTCGACCGGCCAATTGGAAGTTAATGGCAGGTCAGATGTTGTTGGCGGGCGAGGGCGGGGCAATTCCCAGCAGCATGTGATCCATCATCCCCACCATGCGCCCTATCTCGGGCTTGGTGATGGTATCGTTGGCCCCCAGTTGTAGCGCTTTCTGGCGGTTATCATCGCTCATCAGGGAGGAGAACATCACGATGGGCATCTCCTTGTAGGAGGGGGTATCCCGCAGCCGCTTGAGCAGGTGCATACCATCCATGCGCGGCATCTCCACATCGGTGATCACCGCATTGACGAAGCCGGTCACCGGCATTCTCTCCTCCTGGGCCAGACGATCGAAATCCGTCATCATCTCCAGTCCCTCGCCGCCGTCCTTGGCCGTGATCACGTTGTAGCCAGCGGTGCGCAGGGTGGTCTCGATCATCTTGCGGATAAAGGCCGAGTCGTCCACCACCAGAATGGTCTTACCCTGGCGTAGCGCCATCATGCGATCGTCGATAAGCACCTTGCGATCCTGGGTGACGTCGTACTTCTCCATGCTGAGCTCGGGGTTGATGTCGGCGATGATCTTCTCGAAATCGAGGATCATGATGAGGTTGCCATCACGCCTGACCACGGCCACCACGCAGTCGTTCTCCCCCGCCTCCAGAAACTGGCTGGGTGACTCCACATCCTCCCAGGAGACCCGGTGGATCCTGCTGACGCTATCGATCAGGAAGCCGTTAGCCATCTTGTTGAAGTCAGTGACGATCACCACCTTGTGGCTGGGGTCCGGGTTGGTCTTGATGCCGAGCCAGCCCGCCAGATCCACCAGCGGGATGAGGCGATCCCGCAGGGAGAAGACCCCCACCATATGGCGCTGGGCATTGGGGTAATCGGTGGTCTCCGGCACCCGGATCACCTCGCGCACCTTGGCAACGTTGATCCCGTAATAAGCGGTTTTTTCACGACCGTCCGGTAGCTGCTTCTTGAGGTGAAACTCGATGATCTCAAGCTCGTTGGTGCCACTTTCGGTCAGGATAGATTTACGCTCTTCCCCATCTTTGGACATCATGGTGACTCTCATTCTGGTTGCGCGGGCAGCAGACCGCTGCGGTTTTCCCTCAGTATAGGAATGGAATTCACCCAGCGGCTCGGATCTCGGCAAGATTGCAGCCTTAACCGCTTGATCCCGCAGGCTGGCACGATCGTATCTGCCAATCAGGGCAACATTGGCGGATGGTGAAATCCATCATGTACTCACAAGGAGCCTGAGATGAGTGAAGGCATTGTCGTGATTGGCGCTTCTGGCGGTATCGGTGCGGCTCTGGTGACACACTGGTTGGCGGCGGGTGTCGGGCCAGTGATTGCCATCAGCCGTCAGCCCGCACCTGCTGGCCTCTCATCGCCGGGTCTGCACTGGCTATGTTGTGATTACAGCGATGAGCAGATGACAGAAGTGGTGGCGCGCATCGCGGAGTTGGCACCGAGACCGCACAGGGTGGTGATCTGCAACGGCATCCTGCATCAGGGGGAGATCCAGCCAGAGAAGCGACTCGAAGCAATCAATCTCGATGCCATGACCCGCTTCTACCAGACCAATGCCTTGCTGCCACTGCGCTGGATCAGCCAGTTGTTACCGCTGTTTGGCCGCGAGCCTTGCACTCTGGCCGTTCTCAGTGCCCGGGTCGGCAGCATTGGCGACAACCGGGCTGGCGGCTGGTATGGCTATCGCGCCTCCAAGGCCGCCCTCAACATGCTGCTCAAGTGTGCTGCCATCGAGCTGGCCCGGCGGGCTCCCGGCGTCAAATTGCTGGCCTTCCATCCCGGCACAGTGGATACCCAACTCTCTCGCCCGTTTCACGCCAATGTACCGGCGGGAAATGTGCAGAGTCCCGAGCTGGTAGCCGACCATCTGATTAAGCTGATGAACCGGCTGCAACCGGATGGCGAGCTGAGCTTTCTCGACTGGCAGGGCAAACCTATCGAGTGGTAGAGGAACTCAAGAGACGCGCCAGCAGCGCCCGCAAACTCTTGATCACGGCGGGCTTGCCAGCCAGTTGCAACCTCGCAGCCAGTCTTCCCCAGTCAGCATATTGCCAGATGGTGGCGATCAGCAGATAACGCTCATCCGGGGTGAGCTCGGCCAACCGGACCAGATTGCCCGCCAGCCACAACTGCAGGCTGGATTGGCTTAGTTCGAACGGCTTGTGATGATGGGCAAAGCATTCAATCTCGTCGCGCTCGAACTCGCCAAGCTCCGACGCGGTGACGGTACTGCCTTGCAGGCATTGCCATACCAGCTCGGGATCCAGCTCGCTCAACTCACCAGCCAGCAGGGTCGGCAACTGGCGAATGAAACGCTGCTGCCACTGATCCAGCTCGGGCTCATGTTCGGGTTTCAGCGCCTTTAGCAGCAGGGCTGCATGGCAGCCGCTGGCGGCATCCCGCTGCAGGCCGATGCGCAGCACCGCCAGCCCGGCCTTGCGCCAGAAGGGGAGCAGGTCGGCGCTAGCCGAAAAGGCAGAACCGAGGTAATCGATCCCCGACTGACGATAATGTTCTTCAAGCCTGCCAAGCAGCAGCGAACCCAGACCGTGCCGGTGCAGCTCGGGGTGGATGGCGATACGCATCACACGGGCGTAGCTGCGCCCCCCCGCAGTCTTGAAACCGGCATGAGCCAGCAGCGACTGGGGCAGCAGATGGCCGCGCGGACGGCGGCGACCGGCCCATATCGCCTCGGCAAGTTCAGGATCTATCTCCCCTTCCCGCGCCACCAGCGCCACTCCCAGCAGGCACACATCCTGCTCCAGCAGATGGATGTCGAGATCCGGACTCTCCAGCAGGGACCTGAGATCGCTCGGCGTAGTCTGGTAGTGGGCCAGCACCAGCAAGCCGAACAGCTGGTTGAGCAACTCCTCGTCGCTCGCCAACGCCTCCTGACTGACCAGACGCCAGCTCGGGCTGGTCGGCGGCAAGGGCATTGCGACTTCGGCATTGAGGCCGAGCAGGCGGAAAATCAGCGGCTCCAGCGGATCGCGCTCACTCCAGCGAATGGGTTCAGAGAGGTGGATCTCCTGCCACTCTGGGGTCTGGCTATCGAGCACCCGTTTGAAGCGCAGGTGAAAACCGCGCCCCGTCCCCTCGTAACCGTGCTCGGTGGTGGCAAACACGATGCGACTGTGGCGGGCCAGCATGGCCTCGAGCAGCGGGGTCGGAATGGCGGCCGCTTCATCCACCAGCAGCAGATCGGGATTCATCGCCTCGTGCACCAGCCGATCTGGCGAGCAGTAGCTCAGTCCGGTCAGCTGTTCCGGCGTGGTATCTAGCCCACGAGCGGCGTGGGCAAACAGGGTCGCTACCGTTGCCTGCGAGGGGGCCGTCACCACTATGTTCAGCCCAGGCTGCTGGCACAGCAGCTCGGCGGCAGCCAGCCCCAGCAGCGCACTCTTGCCACGACCGCGGTCGGCACTCAGCACCAGCGGCCGACGACGATGGCCCTGCAACACCTTGTGTATGGCGGGCAGTGCCCGTGTCTGATCGCAGCTCAGCCTGCACTCCGGCCCAATCGGTTGCCACGGCTGCGAGCAAACCGGCGGCTCCAGAGAGAGGGCTGGATCACCTTCCAGCAACCGAACCAGTCGGGCGATAAAGCCGTGGACGGCCCGGCCCGCCTCCTCCGGCTGGGCCACCAGCCGGATCCGGTCAGGATCCGGCCATGCAGGCCACTCTACTCTTGGCGGCGTCAGCAGCAACAGCAAGCCACCGGCGCGCAGAGTGCCCGCCAGCGCCCCGAAGGCATCGGGATGAAAGCCACTGAAGGCGTTGAACACCAGCGTGTCACACTCCTGACCAAGGCGTTGCAGCGACTTGGCTGCGGGTTGCGGGGCATAACACTCGGGCCCGGCTCCCAGCCAGAAGACAGTCTCACCGAGCAGGGATTGGGCGCGGGCAATGCAGTCGGCCTCCTCCCCCTCCAGCCAGATCAGGCGCCGCTCACCGGCGCGGGCCAGCGCCTCGCGCAGCAGGGTGACCTCTTGCAGTGTCATGAAGCTTGGCTGTCAGCCGGTTTGCGGGGCTCGAACATGCGATCTCCCATCTGATCGATAAAGGTGTGAGCCTTTTGCACCATGAAACGCTCGGCATCAGCCGGATTGGCAAACAGATCGGAGCGGATGAAACGGTGAGTCTGCAGCACGCCGTCCAGCTCCTTGGTGATGCGCCCTGCCAGTCGGTACTGGCCACCTTCGGCCATGGGTTCCGGATAGATGAGATAGCCGGCATATTCGGTGGGAGTGACTTCCGGCGCCTTGGTCGGCTCGCCCCCGAACAGGGCACTGAACAGTTTCTTGAGCATGGTGATCTCCTCTGGTTGCCAGCATTGTCCCCAAGGGGTTGCACAGTGGCAAGCAGGGGATCTTATTACCAATGGTTATTTGCACTACGAACCATTCTCATTTAGATTTCATCTCATTCCACAAGAGGTGACCATCATGTACGTCTGTTTGTGCCGCGGCATCACAGATACCCAGATCCGCAAAGCGGTGCAGTCAGGTAAAAGCGAATTCCGCCAGCTCAAGCAGTCGCTCGAGGTGGGTGCCCAATGTGGCAAATGCGTGCGCATGACCATGGAGATTATCGCCGCCGAGCTCGACAAGATGGAGCAGGAGCAACCCGTGCTCTACTACGAAGTGGCCTGATCCGGACACCTCCTTTCTGATGCGACCCGCCAACAGGGTCACCCCTTTTCTCAGGCGAGCTGGCTCGCCAGACCTCTTGTTGTCACTTTTCTGGACTAAGCTCTAACGATCGAAGCCTCAGGCACGAACCAAGGAGCACTGTCGATGAAAGGAGATCCCAAGATCATTGCCCACCTCAACAAGGTGCTGGCCAATGAGCTGATTGCCATCAACCAATACTTCCTGCACGCCCGCATCTACGATGACTGGGGCCTCAAGGCGCTCGGGCACAAGGAGTATCACGAGTCTATCGATGAGATGAAACACGCCGATGAACTGGTCAAGCGCGTGCTGTTTCTGGAAGGGCTGCCCAATTTGCAGGATCTGGGCAAGCTGCGTATCGGTGAGACCGTCGAAGAGATGCTGCGCTGCGACCTCTCGCTGGAGATGGATGCCATCCCCGACCTCAAGGTAGCCATCGCCTACGCCGAGTCGGTGCAGGACTACATCAGCCGCGACCTGTTCCAGGAGATCCTGGAGGATGAAGAGGAGCATGTGGACTGGCTGGAGACCCAGCTCGATCTTATCGATCGCATCGGGCTGGAGAACTACCAGCAGTCGCAACTGCACCACGGTTCATCCTGAATAGTTATGGCATGAAAAAACGATTAAAAAACCCGCTCAGGCGGGTTTTTTAATGTCTGGCTGCATAGCTTTTCACACCACTTATCAGCATGAAAAATAAGCTTATTTTTGCTATTCAGATCGCAATAACAGACGCCAGGTAGTTGCACTATTGGGGCCCCTCACAGGGACATACAATAACAACATGTGAAAGGACTACATCATGCACTTCCTACCCAACAAGCTCGCGCTAGCCTGCGCCATTTCCTTGTCTCTTACCGCATGCAATGACAACAGCTCGAACGCACCTGCAGATCCCGCAGCCACCAAAGCATCCCTGATGAAAACCATGGATGAGGCCCTGCGCGAGAGCCAGTCGCTCGACCCCTACGGTTTTGCCATCGATGCCACCAGCATCGCCAAGCGCAAAGCACTCGACAGTTCACTGCTCCAACGACTGAATGCTCTGGATCCCACTGTGCTAAGTGAGCGGGATCGGCTGTTCTACGACATGATCCGCTGGGACTTGCAGATCAATCTTGAAGGATACGATTTACCCCAATCCCAGATCCCGATCCATCACTTCCGCAACCGCGTGGTGGATCTGGCAGACGATGTCGGCGCAGCCCCTGCCAGCGGCAAAGCCGCTCGCACCGTCAGCGGTGACTTCGACTATTTCGAGCACAGCTCGGCCGACCAGGTGGAACCGGGTGATGGCGCATGGCGACGGGATCTCGACCGAACAGACACAGCTCCGGCACTTGCAATGGCAACCCGAGCAAAGACAACAATGACCCCGCTGGCCTGGTATCAGGAGCACCTCACCTGGCTCAAGGCCTATGACGGCTACCTGGCCGAGGTGAAGCACCAGTTCGAACTGGGCAGCGCCCAAGGCAATACCCTGCCGGACGAGCTGGTGGACCGGTTGCTGGCCCAGCTCAACAGCAAGCTGGATGGGGAGGCGATCGCCGGCTCCTACCTCGGCTGGCAGCAGTTGCCGGGGGATGCCGATGCCACACTGCGAGCAGACTACAAAGCCGTGTTGGACAGCATCAACACCCGCTATCTGGCGCTGCGCGACTATCTGGATTACCAGCATGGCGGCGCCTATGCAGTGCGCTTGGGTAGTGGCGAGTGTGATGATGGCTTCTGCGGCATGACCAACGGGCGAGACTGGTATCGCTGGCTGCTGAAGAAGCACACCACCACCAATATGACACCCGAGCAGGTACATGAGCTGGGATTGAGCGAGGTAGAGCGGATCTTCGCTGCCATGGTCAAGGTATGCCATTCCGTCGGCAAGTGTGACAGCGACGACGCGAGCCAGAGCAAGCAGAGCGGCCAGATCTACGCCTTCTTCCGCTATCTGAACGAGCCGGCCTTCTTCTATCAGAACCCGCTAGAGGTCTGGTCCGCCGGCCTCAACCCGGACAATGCAGCCGGGGCGACGTTGAGCGGGCCACAGCAGCAGGCGCTGGCCGAACACGATCGGGCACTGCAGGAGTACAACGTCTTCAAGAGCAAAGCAGCACTGGTGCTGCCAGACTTCTTCGATGCCGAACGTACCATTCCCAAACTGGATTACGAGGTGGTGCCCGTCTCCTATGAAGATGCGCCATACGGCGGGGTAGCCTGGTATCAGGACGGCAACCCGCAGACCGGCCGCAAGGGGCAGTTCTTCCTCAACACATACTACCCCTATGGTCTGCAGAGCTGGAACATCAGCACCCTGCTGGCCCACGAGGCGGCGCCGGGTCACCACTTCCAGATCACCATCGCCCAGGAGCTAGCCGCCAAGGATCCCGACTTCCCACAGTACGTGGCTAACGCCTCCTACACCGCCTATGCGGAGGGCTGGGCGCTCTACACCGAATACCTGGCGGATCACGACATGGGGCTCTATCAGGGACGGGGCCTCTATGATCCGGCGGTGGGAGACGTGAAGGCCGAGGGATCATCCGCCTTCAACAACCAGTTGCAATACTTCGGTCGCCTCAACGAGGAGATGCTCAGGGCGATGAGGCTGGTAGTAGATACCGGTATCCACTGGTATGGCTGGAGCCACGATCAGGCTGCCAACTACATGAAGGAGAACTCGGCATTGGGTGCTGGGGACATCAGCTCCGAGGTGCCGCGCTACATGGCCTACACCGGTCAGGCGACCTCCTACAAGGCAGGCCAGCTGGCGCTGATCCGGATGCGGGAGTCGGCCGAGCAGGCGCTGGGTGGAGACTTTGACCTCAAGGCGTTCCACCACCATGTGCTGGAATACGGCATGTTGCCCATCTCGGTACTGGAGCAGAAGAACAAGCAGTGGATTGAACAGTCGAAGTGATCACAGTTACGGCGCCCGGCAAGGCAACGGGCGCCGCTTTCGATTAGGATACGGCTCTCTGCCAATAACAATGCTACGGACGATTTCCATGGAACAGATTGCACGCGAGATGGCACCCCACAAACGGGTGGCACTGGTGGCTCACGACAACATGAAGACCCCTCTGCTGAACTGGGTGATGCGGCGCAAGGAGGAGCTCAAGCTCCACCATCTTTACGCCACCGGCACCACCGGCACCATGCTCGGCAAGAAGGCACAGCTGCCCATCACCTGCCTCTTCTCCGGCCCCATGGGGGGTGACCAGCAACTCGGCGCCCTGATCGCCGAAGGGAAGATCGACGTGCTGATCTTCTTCTGGGATCCCCTCAATGCGGTGCCCCACGATCCGGACGTGAAGGCGCTGCTGCGCCTCGCGGCAGTCTGGAACATCCCGGTCGCCACCAACGAGGCAACCGCCGATTTCATCATGGACAGCCCCCATATGCGGCAAGCGTTCAGCGTGCAGATCCCGGATTACGCCGGTTATCTGAAGGCGCGTACCGAGTGACCGGCTAACCAGTCATGCAAGAGGGCCGCAACAAGCGGCCCTCTTTATTAGGAAACAAACCGATGCCGGCTTATAGCGCCCGGGCGAGAATGCGCGCCACCCGATCCGGGTCGATATCCTGCTGCTCACCGAGCGCGGTGCGCCCCACCCGCTTGAGATTGGAGCAGACCGCCGGAATGCAACTTTCGCTGAGGCCATAGTCAACCAGCCGGGTACCCAATCCCATCTTCTGGAAGAACTGCTCGGTACGGATGATCGCCTCCTCGATGCGCAGGGCCTTGTCCTCGCGGGTCGAATGCCACACCCGCTCGGCAAACTGGGCCAGCTTGTCCTGCTTCTGGCTCGCCCGCTCACGGAGCAGTGAGGGGAGCACCACCGCCAAGCTCTGGCCGTGATCCAGCCCGTAAAGCGCCGTCAGCTGATGACCGATGGCGTGAGAGGCCCAATCCTGCGGCACTCCGCAACCGATAAGGCCGTTGAGCGCCAGACTGGCCGCCCACATCAGATTGGCCCGCACCTGATAGTTGGTCGGCTCCGCCAGCGCCCTGGGGCCGTTCTCCACCAGCACCTGCAGCAAACCTTCCGCCAGCCGATCCTGTACCTCGCCTCCCACCGGAAAGGTGAGGTACTGCTCGGCAATATGGACGAAGGCATCCACCACTCCGTTACCGGTCTGGCGAGGTGGCAAACTGTAGGTGGTCGCCGGATCGAGCACCGCAAATTGCGGCTGCACCAGCGGACTTCTGAAGGAGATCTTCACATCCCCCCGGCTCACCACCGAGGTGGGATTACTCTCGGAGCCGGTGGCTGGCAGGGTCAGCACGCAGCCCATCGGCAGCGCCTTGTGCACGCTCGCCTGCTTGCCGCAGATATCCCAGGGATCATCCCCCTCGTAGCAGGCGGCCGCCGCGACAAACTTGGTGCCATCGACTACCGAGCCGCCACCGACCGCCAGCAGGAAGTCGATGCGCTCGCGCTTCACCTGCGCCACCGCCTCCATCAACAGCTCGAATCTGGGGTTGGCGCCGATGCCGGAAAACTCCTGCCACGTCACCCCTTCCAGCGCCCGGGTCAACTGTTCATACACCCCGTTCTGCTTGATGCTGCCACCGCCGTAGAGCACCAGCAGCCGGCTGCCGGGCGGGATCAGGTCGGGCAGGCTCGCGATCTGTCCCTCGCCGAAACAGATACGGGTCGGATTGGCATATTGGAAGTTGTACACGGCGGACTCCTCGACTGGCTCAATGCGCGGACATTGTGCGCCTGTGGGGAGGTGAGGTCAAAAGAGCTGGCAGAAGCTTGCCCATCGGCGGTCGACACTGGCCAATCGGTGCCGACCGGGTAGATCTCAGAACAGCGGCAGGATCAGGCAGTTTTGGCCTCATCTGTGGATGAGCTCTTCTTGCCGGTCAGGCGATCCATCGCCTCCTTGAGCATCGCCTCTCGCTGCTCATTGAGCGGCTTGCTCTGCTCCGCCCGCTCTTCCGGCGTCAGCTTCTTGTTATCGGCGATGGTCTTGAGCTTCTCTTCGATCTCGTTGAACTTCTTGCGATCGAAACCAAGCGCCTTGTCCACCAGCTGCTGCACCACGCCCCCCTTGTCGGAGCTCATATCGAGCGCCGGCGGCAACTTGTTGTTCTTGGCCAGATGTTCGTAGGTCAGCACCTGCTGGGCCTGGCCGGTCATGCGCTGGGTGGAGAGGCTGACCATCTCCTCCCAGCCACCGCCCTGACCGCCGCTACTGGCACTGTTGAGGGTAGCGAGTGCGCGGTTGTTGGATGCGCTCTGGGCAAGCTGCTGGCTGTAGGGTTTGATATCCATGGGGGCTCCAATTCGGTGCGCATCTGCGGCAATGGGCACAGGCTGATCCGGTCACATGGGGCGTCATGCCCCACCATTATCAATTAAACCAGCAAGTTACAGGCCAACTTGTCAGATAGTGCGAGAGCCAGAGAGATGGCGGATCTCACCACGCATCCCACGCAAACAGGCGTCAGAATCATGACTCATCTGCTGCCAGCTCACGCTGTTTTGGCACATTTCGCCGTCCGCGCACCACGATGCCAGAGAAAAGTCAGGAACCGCAGATCGATCACAAAACAAACAACCACTCGGGAATACAATTTTGGCGCACATCACAACCAGCCAGCCGTGTCATGGATGATCTGTTCGAAAAACCAATAACAGGCAGACCAATCTGTCGTGCTCATTCCGCTGCCAGTTCGGAGTTGCAGCCTCCCCACACCTCATCCCCTCGTCTGACTCTCACTCACCGCAACCCTTCGGGTACACCTATGAAAAAACACACCTTGAGTCTTCTCTCCGCCACCCTGCTCACCCTGCTTGGCACCAGTGCCGACGCCTGTACCGGCCTCATCGTCGGCAAGGGGGCCAGCGCCGACGGCAGCGTGATGATCGCCAGAAACGAGGATTTTGGCGTCAACAACTGGAACAAGTACCTCGCCTTCCGGCCCGCGCAGCAGAACGAGGGCAAACTCTGGAAACTGGGCAACGGGCTGGAAGTGCCGATGCCCAAGGCATTTTCCGCCTACTCCGCCATCCACGACTGGGATGCCACCACCAGCGACCCGGCAGGCAAATATTATGAAGAGCGCGGCATCAACGAGTTCAACGTCGCCATCTCGGCCACCACCAGTGCCGAGGTCAACGACAAGGCCCAGAAAGCCGATCCGCTGATCGAGAAGGGAGTGATTGAAGCCATCATCCCGACCCTGATCCTGCCGCAGGCCAAGACGGCCAAAGAGGGGGTCGAGCTGCTCGGCCGCTATGTGGAGCAATATGGCGCCGGTGAGGGCAACAGCCTCTATCTGGCAGATGTGAACGAAGCCTGGCTGATGGAGATCGGCTCCGGCCACCACTGGATCGCGGTGCGGGTGCCGGACGACAGCTACGCCATGGTGGCCAACGGTCTGCGCATCCACGGCGTCAATCTCGACAGCACCGATGTGCTGCACTCGCCCAAGCTGCTGGAGTTCGTGCGCGAGCACAAACTGCTGGATAACGCCGACCCGAAAGATTTCAACTTCGCCAAGGCGTTCGGGGTGATTGCCGATCCCTACAACGTGGATCGGGAGTGGATCGGCCAAAAAATGCTGACCGCCTCCCACAAACAGGCGACCCGGCAGGCGCAATATCCACTGTTTATGAAGCCGGATGCCCCCATCGCCGTGCCGGACGTGGCCAGGGTGCTGAGCGCCACCTATGACGGTACGCCGCTCGCGGGCAAGGCGGAGCGGCCAATCCGCGTCGATCGCCAGCTGGAATCCCACGTCATCCAGCTGCGCAAGGAGATGCCCAAAGAGCTGCAGGGGCTCATCTGGCAGAGCTACGGCGTGCTGGCCGAATCTGTGATGGTGCCGCTCTACAATACCCTGGAAAACTATCCCCTGCCCTATCGCACCGGCAGCGACAGCTACTCCGATGATTCCGCCTACTGGCAGTTCCGCAGCCTGACCGCGCTGGCCAGCGCCGATCCGGACAAGTACCTGCCGCTGCTGCGCGGCGTCTGGAGCAAAGAGAGCGCCAAGCTCTACAAGGAGGTCGCCCTGCTCGACAAGACCCTCAAGCAGACCTATGCCAGCGACAAGGCGACGGCGCTCGGGCTGGCCGCCGACTACTCCTACGGCCAGCTGGAGCAGACCTATCAGATGGCCAAAGATCTGCGCTACAAGCTGATGACGGATCTCGCCAAGCGCAGCGAGAAGAAGTATTCGGAGGAGGTGTTCAAGAAGATCATGAGCCTCTAATCGGCTCGCCAACGCAAAGAGGCTCCCACAGGAGCCTCTTTGTTTCAACCAATGCAGCAATCAGCGACGGCTGATATTGAGCGGGCCGAAGGTCTGCGCCACCGGCATGATCTCGATGCTGTTGATGTTGACGTGGGCCGGTTGCTGGCTCACCCAGAGCACGGTATTGGCGATATCTTCCGGCTGGATCGCCTCCACCCCCTGATAGACGGAGGCCGCCTTGGCATCGTCACCGTGGAAGCGCACGTTGGAGAACTCGGTGCCGCCGCACAGGCCCGGCTCCACGTTGGTGACGCGTATGGCGGTGCCCGCCAGATCGGCGCGCAGGTTGAGGCTGAACTGCTTCACGAACGCCTTGGTGGCGCCGTAGACGTTGCCGCCCGGATAGGGGTAGGTGCCGGCGATGGAGCCGATGTTGATGACGTGGCCGCGATTGCGCGCCACCATGCCCGGCAGCAGCAGACGGGTGAGCAGGGTCAGACCGCTGATGTTGGTGGCGATCATCTGCTCCCAATCTTCCAGATCCGCTTTGTGGGCCGGCTCCAGCCCCAGCGCCAGACCGGCGTTGTTGACCAGCAGATCCACCTCGCTCCACTCGGCTGGCAGCCCGTCGATGGCAGCGCGGGTGGCCGCCTTGTCCTGCACGTCGAACGCCAGCGGCAGAAACTGCTCGCCCAGCTCATCGGCCAGCGCAGCCAGCCGCTCGGCACGGCGACCGGTACCGATCACCTTGTAGCCCGCCTGCACCAGCTGACGGCTGATGGACTCACCAAACCCGGACGAGGCGCCCGTTACCATTGCAATCATCTGAACCTCCATATCTACACCGATATTGTTATTTATGTTGTTGAAACCAATCTGATTTATTCATCGCTCAATTCACGTCCGGTCGCCTTGCGCCAGACAAATACCACCAGATGGAGCAGCAACAGGCCCGAGCCACCCAGCGCAAACAGCAGGCCGGTGAGGGCGTTGACCGAGGTGTCGGCACCGCACCACCACCAGACCAGCCAGCCAATCAGGCCGATGACGAAGGTCTGGCCAGCGCAGACCGGACAGCGCCCCAGCTTGGCCCTGATGGCGGTGGCAAGACAGTTGTCGCAGCTCATCCTGCTCCTCGATTCTGCTCGTTCAACATGATCAGTTGGCCTGTGCAGAGGGCTTGCGCGCCTGAGTGCGAGCCACTCTGCGCCGCTCACGCTCCTCGTCGCTCACCAGCGGCAGCACCAGCCGGTGGGCGTGCTGGTCGCGGCCATAGTAGTCCGCCAGCCGCTGCTGGGGACGAAATCCCAATCCCTGATAGAGCGCCAGCGCCTCTGCGTTGGCATCCCCCACTTCGAGGCGAATCGCCCCCCAGCCAGCGGCCTTGCCCTCGCGGATCACCTGCTCCAGCAGACGGCGGGCCCAGCCCAGACGACGCACCGTCCAGCGGATAGCCAGCGCCTGAATGACCAGCCGATCCCAGCCTCTGTGCTCCAGCAGGCAGAGATAGCCCATCAGCTGATGTTTCTCGTCCAGCAGCAACAGGGTGCGCCCCTTGGCGTGGGCCAGCAGATAGTGCCAGCGGCTGCGGCCAAAGGCGACTTCGGGAGGAAAACAGTAGCGTTCAAGATTAACGATGGCGCCCAGATCATCGGTTCGGGCCGCACGTACGGTCAACACGGGGAGTCCTTGTTCGGTTATTTATCCTCAGCACCAAAAATGCGACTTGTATCACAAGTTACCAAGGCGTCATATTAGGCACTGTAACCTCTTGTTTCCCCTCGCGCCATTGTCGTGCTTGTCGGTGCATCGAAGCCCACTGGGGATCCTGCCTGTTCAGGCAGTCTGATCTGTGGAGCCGAAAATATGAGTACCTATGTCATCGTCGAAGAGCTGGGCGACTGGCCTTGCCATGCCGATTATCTGCTGACCGCCCGCACCTATCTGCAACATGGCGTGCCGACCACCGGCGGCCGACCCCGCATCATCAACCTCTGCCGCAATCTGGAACACCTGAGCGCAGGATACTACTGCTCGCTGCTGGCCCAGGCCCGCGGCCACCACTGCCTGCCGGGTCTGCAAGCCATCAGCCGACTGCAACCCCAGCAGCCACCGGCCAAGCTGTGGCGCAAGGCGCAGGGATGGCTGGCCCAGCAGAGCGAGGATCGGATTCGAGTGCGCGCCATCTTCGGCCAGTGTGAACAGAGCGAGCTGGCGGGGCTGGCCCGCTACTACTATGGCCTGAGCCAACTGCCGCTGCAGGAACTAACCCTCAAGCGCGGCCGCCACGGCTGGTCGGTGCGCCAGCAGCAGAGCCTGTCGCCGCTGGAGCTGAGCCCAAGCGAGAAAGAGTTAATGCTGCACCACGCTCAGGCGCTGGTGGGGACCGGTGATGAGGAGCAGGCGGCGCCGCTCTACCAGCTCGCCATTCTGGTCGACCCCGATGATGGCCGTGCCAGCAGTGACGGGCTGGCGCTGGAACGCTTTATCCGGGCTGCCGCCGCGCAAGGGATCCGGGCCGAGATCCTGCCACCGTCGGCCATCGAGCGGCTGCCGGAGTTCGACACCCTCTGGCTGCGTGCCGAAACCGCGGTCGGCCACTACACCTTCGAATTTGCCCATCGCGCCGAGCAACTGAAGATGCCGGTGATCGACAGCTCCCGCGCCATCCTCGCCTGCAGCAACAAGCTCTACCTCTACGAGCTGATGGTGCGCAGCGGCGTGCCCATGCCGCCCACCATGGTGGTCACCCGCCGCGGCCGCCACCATGTGGATGAGCTGGTACAGCGGCTTGGCCTGCCGCTGATGGTGAAGGTGCCCGACGGGGCACAGGGGCGCGATCTCGCATTGGCCAGCGACGAGCAGCAGCTGGCCCGGCTGCTGGACGAGGGGCTGGGCCGCTCCGCCCTGCTGCTGGTGCAGAGCCGGATCCCCGCCGAGTTTGACTGGCGCATCGGCTTTCTCGATGGCTCGCCGCTGTTTGCCTGCCGCCGCTATCGGCCCGAACCCGGCAACCGCATTCGCCGGCGCAAGCACCCCCTCGACATGAGCCGCATCGAGGCGCTGCCACTCAACGAGGTGCCGGAGCGGGTGCTGCAGACCGCCCGCCGCGCCGTGCATCAACTCGGTAATGGCCTCTACGGGCTCGACTTGCGCCAGCAGGGGCGCGACTGCGTGCTGCTGGAGATCGTCGACAACCCCTGGATCCGCGGCGATATCGAAGACAAGGAGGCGCAGGATCTCTACGAGCGACTGGCCCGCGCCTTCCGCCAGCGGCTGGAAAACCGGGGCCAGACCACCGCATAACCGGTCCTGACCTTGTCGCCCCCAATGACAGAGAAGGCCCCGCGAAGGGGCCCTCTCTCATATCAAAGCGTGCTGCGGCTGTCTTATTGCAGACGCAGGAAACGCCCGCTCAAGGGCGGTATCTCCACCGTTACGCTGCTGCCGCCGATGGCCAGACTCTCGCCGCTTTGCAGATCCACCAGCGCGCTGCCGCTGCGCAGCTTGCCTGTAGGCAGGTTGTAGCTGAGCGCCGTGGTGGAGAGGTTGAGCAGGTAGACTATCTGCTCCCCCGCCGTCTGCTTGATGTCACCATAGAGGCTGCCATCGGCCACCAGCTTGACTCGCTCTCCCTGATAGAGGGCGGGGTGGGCAGCACGCATCGCCAGCAACTGGGCGAGCCACTCTTTCAGCTCGGCCTGTTCGCTACCCGGCACAAAGCCGGTGACAGCGGGCACCTTGCCATCGCTGCGGGCCACATGGTCGTCGCACAAGCCCTGCGCTGCGCAGTCACCGCTGACTTTGGCAGCAAAGCCAGGCACCTCGTCGCCAAACTCCTCGCCATAGTAGAAGGTGATGGGGCCGGAGCGGGCCGCCATAAAGCTGAAGGCTGCCTTGTGGCGCTGCCAGTACTCGGTCGACTTGAAGTTGCCGCGCTCCAGCAGATCACCAAAACGCACCAGATCGTGGTTGCCCAGCATCAGGTTCGGCATGGCATGATTCGGGTAGTTCTCCACCTTGTTCCAGCTGGCATCAAGCACGCTGGCCCCCTGGCCGCCCTTGCCGGACTCCTCCACCGCCAGTGCCTGCAGGATGCCGTAACGCAACGGGAAGTCAAAGGCCGAGGAGAGCGCCGGATTGTCGCTGCTGCCATAAGCCTGGGCGCGAATATCGTCAGCCCCCTTCCACACCTCGCCCACCATGTAGCCAAGGGTGCCCCACTGCTGACCGGCGGCCTTGCGCGCTGCGCTGGCCTGCTCCACCTCGCTGCGAATTGCACGCCAATCATCCAGCCCAAGCTGATAGGCCTGATCGAGACGCCAACCGTCGATGCCGTATTGCTCGACCCAGTAGCGGGCTACCTCCTTGAAGTAGGCGAGGCTCTCCGGCTTGCTGTAATCCACCAGCTGGCCGGGATAACCCGCACCGCCGCTGGTGAGGGCTGGCAGACGCCCCTCTGGCGAGGGCTTGCTCACCCCCACCTTGTTGACGTGGCCAAACACCCCGTCGAGGAAGACATAGAGGCCGCGCTGATGCGCTGCATCCACCAGCTGTTTGAGCTTGGCATTGCTGCCAAAGTTGGGATCAACGGTAAAAAAGTCGCAGGCGAAGTAGCCGGTGGCATCGAGCTTGTTATCGCCGCCTTGCCCCGCGCAGGAGTCGAACACCGGGGTGAGCCAGATAGCGTTGACGTTGAGACTTTTGATGTGGTCGAGACTGTCGATGATCCCCTGCAGATCGCCGTTGTGTTGGGAGGGGCCATAGCCGACGCCGTAGTTGGCACTGCCGTCACCATCGGCAAACGACTCCACCATTACCTGATAGATGCGCAGGTTGCAGGCAAGTTGATCGTCGCCATAGCAAGCACGACTGGCCGTGGCGACCGGAGGGTGGGTGACCGGCGGATTGACGACGGGGGGAGAACTCTCCCCACCTGAACTACCGCTGCCGCCGCAAGCCGCAAGTAACAGGGCGGCCCCGAGCAGGCCGCCATAGCGTAACGTTCCCTGTTTCATTGTTATGTTCCCGCTGTGAGAGCAGGCGTCTGATACGCCTGTTTTTCACCATGATAGCGATGCTCACACAGCGGTGTCTGTGACTGAAAACGTTATCTGACTCAACTGGTTAGAGCACCCCTGCCGAGGCAAAACGGTAGTTGACCGAGAGCCAGTACGAGCGACCCGGCTCGGGGATGCGGCCGCTCTGCTCATAGCCCAACCCCGCCTGACTGGCGTGTACTGACTTGGAGAGGTGCTCGTAGTAGAAGATGTCGAACAGGTTGTCTACCCCGGCCGAGAGCTGCCACCCCTTGGCAAACTGCCAGGCGCCGCTCAGGTTCATGGTGAAGAAGCCCGGGGTCTCGCCCTGATCCTGGCCGGCGACCGTGCCGGAACCCACATCCACCCGATCCTGCGCCGCCACGGCGCGCCCCAGCAGGGTAAAGCTCAGCGCCTCGTCCGGCTGCCAGCCCAACGCCAGCTTGCCATCAAGCGGCGGCATCTGGGCCAGCGGCTTGTTGTCGCTCTGGTTTTCTCCGTAGACCACCGCCAGACCGCCGTCGAGGCGCCACTGCTCGGCAAACTGCCAGCGCCCCTCCAGCTCGCCACCCCGGGTCTGGGCATCGATATTGCGCACCTTGTTCGACTTGCTGTTGTAGAGCAGGTAGTCCTTGATATCGGCGCTAAAGAGGGAGAGGGTCAGGTCCAGCTCGCGGCTGCGCAGAGCCAACCCCGCATCCCACTGGCGGCTACGCTCCGGGTTGAGAGTGAACGGGGTACTGTCCTTGCTGCGCTCCCAGTAGTCCGGCGCCCGCTCTGCCTGTCCCCACGCCAGATAACTGGACCAGCGGGGCGACCACTGGTACTCATAGCGACCGAAACCGCTGTCGAGGTGTTCGGTCTCACTGTAGAGAGTCTGATCCCCCGCACCATAGCGAGTTGTCTCGACCCTATCCTGACGATAACCGCCCTTGTAGCTGTGAGCCCCCTGCTGACGACCCAGTTCGGCGAAGCCGCCCTGCTGCTCGAAACGCAGGGTGCGCTGGCGATCCTTGGTGGCATAGTCGACCCCACTCCGACTGCGGTGCTTATCCCGGTTGCTGTCGAGCCCGGCGGTCAGCAGCCAGTCTGCTGGCAAGGCGATGTCGTTGGCCCAGCGACCGCCGGTGTTGCGGCGATCCGGGTTGGAGAGCATCTTCATGCCGCTGTTTTGCCGCAGGCTGAAGTTGTCCATGATGTGGTCTATGTAGTTGTCCCACAGGGTCAGCTCGCTGCGCTGCCAGTGAGTGGTAATCTGCTCCTGCTTGAGCTTCAGCCCGAAGGATTCGCGATCAAACATGGGGCCATCCATGGTGCGGTCCGCATAGGCGGCGCGGGCGTTGCTGCGCTCGGCGGTGAGTTCCAGCCAGGTGTGCTCCCCCGGCGTCCAGCCCAACTGGGCGGTGCCGTTCTCGCGGCGATAGAAAGATCGCACCTTGTTACCGTGACCATCGCGGTAATCGTCGCTGTCGGAGTGGGTGAACTGACCGCGCAGATAACCGTCGGTCGAACCCGCCGTCATATCCACCATCTGGTCATCGCGGCCAAAACTGCCATAGAGGGCCGAGGCATCGGCCTTGAGGCCCGGTGCGGTGAACTCCGGCCTGTCTCGCTCGAACAGCACGGTTCCCGCCAGAGTGGCCCCCTGCTCGAGGGATTGCGGCCCCTTCAGCACCCGGATCCGGTCAAAGGATTGGGGAAACACATAGGCGGTAGGCGGGTCCATCCGGCCGCCACACCCACCGGCCAGCATGCCGCCATCCATCTGCACGTTGAGGCGGGACATCCCCATCCCCCGCAGTACAGGGTCGCCACCGAGCCCCCCTTTGCGCACCATGCTCATGCCGGTGACATTCTTCAGATAACCGGCGCCGTCGGCTGCAGGCATGGGGGAACCGGGCTTCTTGGGATCCAGCGTCACCTCCAGGGTGCTGGCAGGGCGGGTTGCCACCACCACCATGGGATCCAGCTGTTGCACCTGTTCCTGACCGACCGCGCCGTGACAGGCGAGCCCGCCCACCAGCAGGGCAAGGGGTGTGCGCATATGACAAGCCATACATTTTCCTTATGTATTTGTTTGTTTTGTTATTTTCATTCAACCAACCAAACCTTTCAGCAAGGGAAAGGTTTGCCATCAGGCCGCAAAAAAGGCCTGCGGCGCGAAAGCGGCAAGCCTCTGTCAGATGAAGCGAAGGCAAGTTGGCAAAATGTTGCGCAGGTTTTACCCAAGTTGGCTCAGAAAGGCAAACGGGCAAACATTCCAGCAACAGGAATCTGGCGTTGGCTCACAAAAAATGGGGATTAGCTGAAGGCTTCCCGCTCATCGATGGGCGAGATGAGGTGATAGACCTCATGAGCGGATAGCGTGCAGCCAACAGGCCACTCCAGCTGGTGGTGACGGTTGATGAAGACCCGGGCGCAGTGACGCTCGCTCTCCAGCTTTGCAAACAGCGGCTGGGTTCGCCAGGGGGTCAGATCCAGCACACCCGTGGTGCCATCTGATAACACCAGAAACAGGCGCCATCCCCGCACATACTCGACATCGATAAAGACCGGCATCCCTTCGGCTCCGATTGAGATAATTCGCGGCAATTATAAACACCAGCTCCCCATCCATACACGCTGTGGCTCACATTTTACCCAGCAGATTATGCTGTGCTCATTAGTGGCGTGACATCACATTTTTAGATGACAAATGTGTTAATGCCGACTTTTAACAAACTTGAATGCAACCTTAACCAATTCGATCTGTCATAACCTCACAACAACTAAAAAAACGTCTGTGGACAGACGTTTAGAGTCTCATTCAGGAACAAACATGACAGATCTAAAACAGCGACTCGGCCCGTTCTGGCCCTTCGCCGTCTTCTGCGCGCTCGCGCTTTTCTCCCTCTCTTTCAGCCGAATCGCCCTCGGTATATGGCAACTGGAACGGGTGGATGCCGTGGCCGGTTGGCAGGAGATGCTGCTGCAAGGGATCCGGGTCGACTTTGCGACCCTCTGCTGGGTCTGGGGTGTCCCCGCCATGCTCACTCTGCTGCTGGCAGGCCCCCATGCCATCGGCCGAGGCTGGCTGCAACTGATGCGCGTCTGGCTGACCGTCGGACTCTGGCTGATGCTGTTCCTCGAGATCTCGACCCCCTCGTTTGTCACCGAGTATGGCGTGCGTCCCAACCGTCTCTATGTGGAGTACCTCATCTATCCGAAAGAGGTGTTCGCCATGCTGTGGGCGGGGCGCAAAGCCGAGCTGCTGCTGGCGTTACTCTTCAGTGGCGCCGTGCTGACCGGCGGTTGGTGGCTGAGCAGCCGTCTGGTACGTGGTCTCAGCTTCCCCCGCTGGTATCTGCGTCCGGCCTTCGCCCTGCTCATTCTGGCCATAGGTTTTCTCGGTGCCCGCTCCAGTCTCGGCCACCGCGCCCTGAACCCGGCCATGGTCGCCTTTGCCGAGGATCCGCTGGTCAACTCGCTCACAGTCAACTCCGCCTACTCCCTTTTCTTTGCCATCAAACAGATGGGCGCCGAGGAGGATGCCGGCCAGTTTTACGGCGAGATGACCCCTCAGAAGGTGCTCGAGGTCATGCGCAAGGAGAGTGGCCGTCCGGCCAGTGATTTCAACTCAGATCTGCTGCCCAGCCAGACCTTCAACCAGGCGAGCTTCCAGGGTAAACCGAAGAATCTGGTGATCCTGCTGCAGGAGAGCCTGGGCGCCCAGTTTGTCGGCTCCCTCGGCGGCCTGCCGCTTACCCCCAACATCGACGCCCTGTCGCAGCAGGGCTGGGCCTTCGAGCAGCTCTACGCCACCGGCACCCGCTCGGTGCGCGGTATCGAGGCAGTACTGACCGGCTTCACGCCGACCCCGGCACAGGCGGTGGTCAAATTAGGCAAGAGCCAGACCAACTTCTTTACCATCGCGGATCTGCTCAAACAGCGGGGTTACGACACCAGCTTTATTTATGGCGGCGAGAGTCACTTCGACAACATGCGCAGCTTCTTCCTCGGCAACGGCTTCACCACCATCGTCGAACAGAAGGATTTCGACAATCCGGCGTTCAAAGGCTCCTGGGGCGCCTCCGATGAGGATCTGATGGCCAAGGCCGACGAGACCTTCAAAGCGCTGCACAAGGAGGGTAAACCCTTCTTCAGTCTGGTGTTCAGCTCCAGCAACCACGATCCGTTCGAATTCCCGGACAACCGCATCGAACTCTTCGAGCAACCCAAACAGACCCGCAACAACGCGGCCAAGTATGCGGATTACGCCATCGGCGAGTTCTTCAAGAGGGCGAAACAGTCCGAATACTGGAAGGATACCCTGTTCCTGGTCATCGCCGACCACGACAGCCGGGTCAGTGGCGCCAGTTTGGTACCCATCCCCCGCTTCCATATTCCGGGGGTTATCGTGGGCGACGGCATTGCGCCGAGGAAGGATCCGCGCATCGTCAGCCAGATTGACATGGCGCCGACCCTGCTCTCACTGATGGGGATCAGTGCCGACTACCCCATGCTCGGCAAGGATCTGACCCGCATGCCCGCCGACTGGCCGGGGCGCGCCATCATGCAGTACGACAAGAACTTCGCCCTGATGCGCGGCAAAGATGTGGTGATCCTGCAACCAGAGCGCGCGGCAGAGGGCTATGTCTACGACTATGCCAGCGAGAAGCTGACTCTGGCGGCGCAGCCGGACGCCTTGAAGGAGGATGCCCTTGGTCTTGCCCTGTGGGGCAGCATGGCCTATCAGAAGAGTCTCTATCAGACGGCCAAGGATGAACGCACCGCCGCCAATTGAGCCACCCGAGCTGATTCAGCCGATAGCAGAATGGAAAAAACCGCCAGCTGGCGGTTTTTTCCATCTATTCATACTGTCGGCGCACTGGCCGTTATGGCTGGGGAAAGCAGGGCAGGGAGCGGCTGAACTTGTGCTCGAACACCAGCGAGGTTTCGAGGTGCACCACCTCCTCGCGGGAGGTGAAGTGATCGAAGACGAAGTTGCGCAGGTGCTCAGTATCAGAGACACAGAGATGCACCAGAAAATCATCCTTGCCCCCCATGTGGAACAGGCTGATCACTTCGGGCAGCGCCAGAATGGCATCGCGGAAGGCATCGATGATCTGGCGGCTGTGGCGGGCCAGCTGCAGGGAGACCATGGCCTGAATATGGCCACCGAGGGCCTGATAATCCACTTCGCAGTGCGCCCCCTTGAGCACGCCATCCTGCTGCAACTTGCGCACCCGCTCCAGACAGGTGGAGGGGGCAACGCCCACCAGCGCGGCCAGATCCTTGTTGGTCATGCCCGCATCCCGAAACAGATGGGCCAGGATATCCAAATCCAGTTGATCCAGGTTTCTCATCTTAACTCCTTGAACCGCTCAATTTTTTAGACTCTGCCCGTAAACCGGGGCAAACACAACGGCCATTGACATCCCCCCTGCCCCGCCTATCCTTGGCGCCATTCACCGGTCGCAGCCCTGCGGCCACCACGCGAGGATCCGCCATGCACCCGTATCACCCCTTCTGGAGCCTTGAGGTTCCCCGTGTCGACGGTCAGCTGCTGCTGACCCCCTGCCCCGGCACCCAGCAGGTGCCGCTGACCCTGGCGCTCGATCAACTGCGGTTGGCCGGTGCCCACGGGGTGGTGACCCTGATGACAAGCGCCGAGTTGATCCGGCTCGAACTGGCGCAGCTCGGCCAGCAGGTCGAACACGAAGGGATGCGCTGGTTCCATCTGCCCATCGAGGATGACCTGACCCCCGATGCCGACTTCGAGGCTGCCTGGCAACAGGCGCTGCCGCAGCTGCGCGAGCTGCTGGGAGATGGCAAACATCTAGTCATCCACTGCAAAGGGGGCAGCGGTCGTACCGGTCTGGTCGCTGCCGCGCTGCTGATGACCCTTGGCCAGCCACAGCAAGAGGCGATGGCCGCCATCAAGGCCCACAGACCCAAGGCGTTTACCCTGGCCTGCCACCGCCAATGGCTCGACCAGCTGGCCAAGCGGCTGGCGCAGGGCGACTGACTATTTGCCTCCCTGGTCGTAGGTAAAGACCTTGCCGATATCTTCCACCCGATAGCTGGTGAGCTGATAGACGTAGTAGTTGAGCCAGTTGGCAAACAGCAGATGACCATGGCTGCGCCAGCTGGCGCGCGGGGTCTTGCCCGGATCGTTATTCGGGTAGTAGTTGACCGGAATGGCCGGGTCGAGCCCGGCCGCCAGATCCCGCTGATACTCACCATCGAGGGTCAGGGCATCGTACTCCGGGTGCCCGGTGACAAACACCTGACGACAATCCTTGGTCGCCGCCAGATAGACTCCCGCCTCTTCTGACTCGGCAAAAATCTGCAAGTCGGTCTGGGCACGGATCAGATCGCCATCAAACGCCGCGTAACGGGAGTGCGGGGCGACGAACTCGTCATCGAAACCGCGCAGCAGCGGCTCATGCTCATCAAGACGATGGTGGCGGTAAACCCCGGAGAGCTTCTCGCCGTGGGTCTGTTTCTCCATGCCATACAAGGCTTTCAGCGCCGCCTGCACCGCCCAGCAGAGGAACAGGGTGGAGGTGACATGCTGATGGGACCACTCGATGATCTCGACGATGCGCGGCCAGTAGACCACCTCCTCGAACTCCACCAGCCCAAGCGGCGCCCCTGTGATGATCATGCCGTCGTAGTTGTTGCCACGCACCTGCTCGAAGTCGTGATAGAAGTTCTCCAGATGGGCCTGCGGCGTGTTCTTTGACTCCCTGTCATCGATGCGCAGCAGATCCACATCCACCTGCAGCGGCGAGTTGGAGAGCATCCGCATCAGCTGGATCTCGGTCTCAATCTTCTTTGGCATCAGGTTGAGGATGAGCACCCGCAGCGGGCGGATGTTCTGGGTGACGGCCCGGGATTCCGTCATCACGAAGATGTGCTCCTGCCCCAGCACTTCGGCGGCGGGTAACTGATCCGGGATCTTGATCGGCATGCTTACTCCCTGTACTGCATCAGTAAATATGTCTGGACATCCAGAAGCCTATAATAAAGCTCCTGCCCTGTCATCAGATACCTTTTGTATTCACCCCCGCCTTTGACTAGCATACGGCTCAGTGTGTCTCCTGCTTCCAAGATAATGACCGGTATCAAGATTTCCGTAGATCGACTGCAAGTCGGCAACTATGTATCCCTGCCACTGGGGTGGCGCGAACACCCGTTCCTGTTTTCCAGCTTCAAGATCAAAAGTGAAGAAGAGATCGAGCTGATCCGCCGTCTCGGCCTGAAACTGGTCACCATCATTCCTGACAAGAGCGACGTTCCGCCCAAGCCTCTCAATCAGGTACAGCCTCAGCAACAAGAGAGCGCAGACGCCGCCCAGCGCCAGGCCCAGATGCAGCAGGAGAAGGATCGCCGCATCGAGCAGTTGCAACTCTATCGCCGCAACCTGCAGCAGTGCGAGAAGCAGTTCCAGCAGTCGCTGGCGCAGGTGCGCAGCGTAATGAGCAAGATCCAGTCCCGCCCCCTCAATGCCATCGGCGAGGCGCAGGAACTGGTCAACGCCATGACCGAACAGCTGCTCTCGGTTGACGAGATGGTGCTGCATCTGGTCTCCGACAGCGAGGATGGCAACAACCTCTACTTCCACTCCCTCAATGTGAGCGTGCTCAGCATGCTGCTGGCCAAGGAGTGCTGCATGACGGCCGACGAGATCCGCCGGGTCGGCATGGGGGCGCTGTTCCACGATATCGGCAAGTTGAAGATCCCGAGCCAGATCCTGCGCAAGACCGAGCCGCTGACCAAGCCGGAGCAGAACCTGATGGCCCAGCACCCGCGCTACGGGCTGGATCTGCTCAATCTGGCCAAGGATTTCCCGGCCGAGGCGAAGGGGATCGTGCTCCATCACCATGAATATCTGGATGGCAGCGGGCCGGAAGGGCTCAAGGGTGGCCAGCTCGATCCGCTGACCCAGATGGTGTCGCTGATCAACGAGTACGATAACCTCTGCCACATGCAGGCCAAGGTGCCCTACTCGGCCCTGAGCGGCCTCTACAAGCAGCGCAAGGCGCAGTTCAATCCGGAGTACCTCAGCATGCTGATCCGGTTGATGGGGATCTACCCCCCCGGCAGCGTGGTGCAACTCTCCAACGGTCAGGTGGGGCTGGTGATGTCGGTCAACGCTTCCCGCCTGCTCTACCCCTCGGTACTGGTCTACGATCCGCGCATTCCCCGTCAGGAAGCCGCCATCATCGACCTGCAGCAAGCCGAACTGTCGATCGCCAAGGTGATCCACCCCAAACGACTGCCGCCCGCCGTGTTCGAGTACCTCAATCCGCGTACCCGGATCAGCTACTACTTCGAGCACAACAAAGCCTGATTGTGTTGGCCCGAGGCCAACCATTGCCACCCGTTTAATCCAAGGAGCCTGCCATGCGTATCGAGATCATCAGTACCGGAGACGAAATAGTGACGGGTCTGGTGGTGGATACCAACGCGGCCTGGCTCAGCGCTCTGCTGCTGGAACAGGGGTGGCAGGTGCGCCGTCGCCTGACGGTGGGGGACAACCTCGCCGACCTGAAAAGCGTGCTGCAAGAGAGCGCCAGCCGCGCCGAGGTGGTGCTGGTGTGTGGCGGGCTCGGGCCCACTGCCGACGACCTCACTGCTCAGGCGGCAGCTGAAGCCTTTGAACAGCCGCTCACCCTCTTCCCCAACTGGCTTGCTACCATCACGGCCCGCTACGCCAGCCGTGGTCGCCCCATGGCACAAAGCAATGCCAAACAGGCCTGGTTGCCACAGGGGAGCGAAATCCTCGACAACCCGGTCGGCACTGCCTGCGGCTTTGTGGTGCGAAGTGGCCAGAGTCAGCTCTTCTTCACTCCGGGCGTGCCGTTCGAGTTCAAACAGATGGTGCGCGAGCAAATTCTGCCGCGCCTCAAACAGCTGGCCGGTGCGCAGATCGATACCGAGCTGCGTCGCTTTTACACCTTCGGTGTCTCGGAGTCGGCGCTCAGCGATATGCTGGATGCCGAACCCTGGCCAGCCAGCATCGAGCTGGGTTACCGCTCCTCCATGCCCCTTATCGAGCTGAAACTGATCGGCCACGGCGCCAGTACCGCTGACATGGAGAGTGCCGAGCACCGACTGCTGGATACGATCCGTCCCTGGCTGGTTGGCAGCGGGGATACGGAACCGGCGCAGCAGATCCTTGCGCTGCTGCAAGACAAACAGCTGACTCTGCTGGAGGGGGAGAGTGGAGGTGCGCTGCTGGCGCTTTGTCACGGCCATCCCCGGCTGGAAGCACGCTTCAGCGCGCAACTGGCCGATGAGCTGGCGCAACTGCCGACCGCCGATGCGGGCCTGCAACTGACCATAGGGCGCGAGGGCACTGAGGGTGTACCACTGCTGCTCAGCGCCGATGGCATGCACATCGGTCAGACGGTCAAGGTCAGCCACCCCGACCCGGAGAGCCGCCGCAAGATCCTCGCCTTTGCCGCCCTCGACATGCTGCGCCGCCATATGCTGGGTGAGCCGGTGCTCGGCGATTACCTCACCCTGGCCAGAACAGCCCAGCGCAGCTGATAAGAACCGCCATTCCACTGCCTGCGACCCTATGTCGCAGGCGCTGCGATCCGTCTTTTCACTCCGTTTCCAAACAGCGCCCACATTTATCTGGCCGCCATCACCGATTTGACTTCAATTCATTGACCATTCAGAGGAAATATCTGAATACTGCCCACTCTCAGGGTTGGCGACTCGCTTTATTAATCATTGAGAGATTAAATGACAGTAGAGGAACGAGCCGATCGTTCCGTTCTCATCCAGCAAGGAGATGCGGTGTTAAGCAAAGAGTGGTTGCTGCTATCAAGCGATATGGAACTGGTCTGCCTGCGGATTGCCGCCGGTCTCACCAAACCTGTCACGGAACAGGATGTGCAGGCTCTGCTGCTCGCTTCCAACTGTCGCCGCTATCAGCCGCTGCCCGAGGGGATCAAACAGGCTATCAGCCTGCTTAATACCCTGCTCACCAACCCTGCCGCCCCCGTTCCCGCCAACCCCATCCCTGTCGGCAAGCGTCAGGATGCCCGACTCGCCGTAATAGTGGAGAAGGATCGCATGAGCGCCATCGCCCAGATCACTGCCGACTGGGGTGGCAAGTATGTGACGCTGGAACAGCTGAAAGAGGCGATCGCCATCAGCGAAATCAAACAGGGGGTGAGTGAGCAACTGCTCACCGCTGCCATCCAGTCAGCCAAGGAGGCCGCCCCCGGCAGTCAGCTCAAGCTGGTGATTGCCAACGGCCAGCCTGCCGTCAATGGTCAGGACACTCGCTATGAGCGGCTGGTGGAGACTCCGGCCGAACGGATCCTCAAACCGCAGGAGCTGGGGCATGGCAAGGTCGATCTGCGGGATCTCGGCTCCATCGTCACCGTCAAGGCAGGCGCTCCGCTGATGCGCCGTCATCCGGCCACCGTCGGGGTGCCCGGTTTTACCGTGACAGGTCAGGATCTGCCCGCCAAGGATGGCAAAGACAGCCCAATGAGTGCTGGCGAGGGCACCTTTATCTCCCCCGACGATCCCGACCTGCTGATTGCCGGTCGGGCTGGCCTGCCCTGTCAGGAGAAAGCGGGCATGAAGGTGGACGAGGTGCTCAGCGTCAAACAGGTGGATGCCCGCCACGGCCACATTGATTTTGAAGGGGGCTTAATCGTCAGCGGCGACGTCAACCCGGGTATGAAGATCAGGGTCAGCGGTGACATCGTGATTGGCGGCTTTATCGAAGGGGGCTGGATCGAGGCTGGGGGCAGCATTACGGTACGCCACGGCATCATTGGCCGCCGCAACGAGCAGGGGGAATACCTTTGCCAGCTCAATGCGCAGGGGGAGATCCACGCCAGCTACGCCCAGTATGCCCAGCTGGAAGCGGGGGGAGATATCCAGATCCAGAGCCAGCTCAGCCACTGCTACTCCCGCAGCGGACAAGACATCAAGGTGGGCGATAGCAACATGCGCAAAGGCACACTGCTGGGGGGCACCAGCATTGCCAATCGCCTGATCATGGCCCCCAGCCTGGGGGCCGAGGCCGCCAACCATACCCGGCTGCAGATCCTTGGCGGCTACTTCACTCACAAAGAGCAGGAACACCAGCTCAAGCTGCGCCAGCAGGCGTGTCAGGCCCAGCTGGAGAAAATCAAGGAGCTGGTCATGAAGTTGCTGCAACTGCCCGGCGACAAGCGCAATCCGGATACCCTGCGCAAGCTCAAACCGATCCGGGACCATCAGCTGGCCGAACTGGCCCAGCTTGATGAGCAGCTCACCGCCAACCAGGAAGAGCTGCGAAACTTGATGGCTCAGATGGAGGTCATTGCCACCCAGCACCTCTACTCCGGCATCGAGGTCGAGATGGCCAGCTTCAAACGCAAGGTTACCATCACCCGAGGCCCTACCCGCCTGACCATCCATGATGAAACCCTGGAGATGACCCCTTACGAGGGACACAAATAGCTCAACCGGCACGGCCCCATCGCTGAACCGGTCGTGATCCCGCCGTCGATTTTCGCTACACTCGCCACTTCCTTGGCCCCACCGGGCGGGCCACCCAGACTCAGGTAGTTAGAGATGTACAAGCTGATCGCATTGGATATGGATGGCACCCTGCTCAACCCGCAGGGCCAGATTACTCCCCGCACCCACGCCGCCATCAGCGCCGCGCGCGCCAAAGGGGTCACCGTTGTGCTGGCCTCCGGCCGCCCGCTGGAAGGGATGAGCCGCTATCTGGAAGAGCTCGGCCTCACCACAGAGCATGACTACGTCATCTGCTACAACGGCGCCCTGGTGCAACAGGTGGCCGATCAGCGCATCATCCGCAGCCAGCTGCTGACCGGCAGTGACGCCAGCGCCGTCGCCAAACTGGCTGACGAGCTGGAGGTGAACGTCCACGGTTTCTCGGTCACACGTGGCCTCATCAGTCCCCGTGTCAGTACCTACACCGAGCACGAATCTCGCCTGATCGGCATGCCGATCAATCTGATCGACTTCGCCACCCTGCCTGCCGACGAGCAGATCATGAAGGTGATGATGATCGACGAGCCGCCCCAGCTCTCCCGCGCCATCGAGCGACTGCCTGCAGAACTCTATGAGCGCTATACCGTGGTACAGAGCGCCCCCTTCTTCCTCGAGTTCATGAACAAGCAGAGCAACAAGGGAACAGGCGTGGCCGCACTGGCCGAGCACCTGGGCCTGACCGCCGCTCAGGTGATCTGCGTCGGGGATGCTGGCAACGATCGCCACATGATCGAGTACGCTGGCCTCGGTGTGGCGATGGGCAATGCCACCGACGAGATCAAGGTTCTCGCCCAGCACACCACTGCCCGCAACGATGAAGATGGCGTGGCTCAGGTGATCGAGCAGTTCGTACTGAATGCCTGATCGCAATCGAGCACCGCTGCGCCCGATAAGGAAATAAAAACGGGGAGGCTGTCAGCCTCCCCGTTTTTGCTGGTTAGTTATCTGCGTGATGAGCGTTCATTCGCTCGCATCACTGGTTCGCCAGACACTGGGTATGGGAGCCCGGTTGCAGGTAAGGCGTCAGCAGGGGAGCCATCCCCTTGAGCACCTGCACCGGCAGCGCCGAGGTGAAGCGGAACTTGTCAGACTGGCTACCCGGTACATAGGCGGTCAGGGTACCGAAGTGATCCTCACCCAGATAGAAGACGAAGGTCGCGGTGCGGTTGCGCGCCAGCGAGCTGGTCACGTTGCCATAACGGCCCACTGTTTCAATCCGGTTATCCCCGGTCCCGGTCTTGCCCCCCATCTGCAGCACAGTGCCATCCGGCAGGGTAAAAGCACCGGCGATACGTCTTGCCGTGCCCCCTTCAACCACCTTGGAGAGCGCACTGCGCAGAGCTGCCGCCACCTCTGCCGGCATCACCCGGGTACCCTCGGTGTGCTGCGGTTCAAACTCGGTCTCGAAGGGCGTCCCCTTGGCGAACGAGAGGTGCTCGATACGCAAGGTTGGCGAGCGGATACCGTCATTCTGGATAATCCCCATCAGCTCGGCCAGTGCAGCCGGGCGATCGCCGGAGCTACCCAAGGCAGTCGCCAGCGAAGGCACCAGATGGTCGAACGGATACCCCAGCTTGGCCCAGCGCTGATGGATATCGAGGAAGGCTTCAACCTCCAGCATGGTGCGGATCCGGCTGTCACGAGCACTGCGATGGCGAGTCTTGAACAGCCAGCTGTAGACCTCCTGCCGCTCGTCACGACTGGCTGCCACCGCGTCGGCAAAGGTCGCCTTGTCGAACTCCTTGAGATAGGCCAGCAACCACAGCTCCAGCGGGTGAACCCGGGCGATGTAGCCCTGATCCGGCAGGGAATACTTGCCCGGACCATAGCTGACGTAGAGCTGATTAACCCGCTTGGCACTCAGCTTCTCCCGCGGCAACCGCTCCGCCAGGAAGGCAGCAAAAGCCGCTTCGCTGGCTTCCGGCATCAGGTAGCGGTGAACCGCCGCCAGACGTACCGCACTCGGTTTGAGACCGTCGAGGAAGGTATCGAGCTGCTCCTCGGGAGTCTTGCCGCGATATTTGCGCCAGAAGCGCAGCAGATAGGTCTGGCCCTCTTTGTCGGCAAATTTGGCCAGATACTCCTGACGGCGGGGATCCTTGTCATCCTTCAGCAACTGGGCACGGTTGCCCTCCTTGTAGAGGCTGTAGCGCACGATATCGCGCATCAGCCGCACAAAGGGCAAGTTAATCGACTCACGCAGAGAGTCACGCAACGTCGGAATACGATTGTTATCCTCGCGGCGGAAGTTGTTGAAGGTGTGCATGCCACCACCGGTAAAGAACCCTTCGTTGGGGCTGGCGGAGTATTTGCGATCCAGCGCGGCTTCCAGCATCACAGGCAGGCTCTTGTCCTGAGCCGTCATCAGATAGGAGATGGCCCAGCGGCTGAGGTTGTCCTGAGAAACGGCAGCCAGCTTGCGCAGATTCTCGACCGGCATCCCGGCATAGTTGTCGTGCAGCTCGGCCACGATCTCCAGATAGGTGGTCAGTACCCGTAACTTGGCGGTTGAGCCCAACTCCAGCTTGGAACCTTCGTTGATATCGAACGGCTGATCGGTGTTGTCAGTCTGCACCCGCACCTTGAACCCTTCCGGCGATTTCTCAAACAGGGTGAAGCTGTAGCGCACATCGCCGGTCTTCTCCGGCGAGAGCAGGCGCTCACCAAACAGTCCCACCTGAGCGGCAAACGTCGGGTCGGCCAGCTGTTGCAGATAACGGGAGATTTCGTTCTGCAACGGCATGTTGAGGCTGGTATCGGCGGTCAGATCCATCCGGTCGAGGTCATAGAGCTGCACCCCGAGCTGGCGGCTCAGGCGAGTACGGGCAACTTGCAACCCCTTGTTATTGTTCACCCGGGTGATAGCCGGGGACTGCAGGAAGTCACGGAACGTAATCTTGGCCTTGAGCGCCGCCTCCATCAGAGATGGCGTGATCATCCCCTCCTGCACAAACAGGCGCAGGTAGCTGTCGGTCAGGGTAGCCAATGCCTCTCGCCCTTGAGCCAGATAGTAAGAGGGACGGCGGTGCGCAATCATCAGCGAGACAACCTGACGCAGGGCAAGTCCCTGTTCGGCCAGCGGCGCATTCTGGTTGCGGGCGGGATCCAGCAGACGGTTCACGTCATCGACGTTGGCACCAAACCAGACCCAGAGACCATCTCCCAGACCATGCACTTCACCATATCCCGGAGCAGCCGAGAGCGGTACCGAGTTGAGGTAGGCCCAGGCGACCAGTTTGCGCGCTTCGAGGGTTTCCGGCCCGAGACGATAAGCCCGCACGCTGGCAGAGGCCATCTGACGGATCTTCTCGGTCGGCGACAGGGTCAGGCCATCCGGCGAGTGGCGGTACTTCTCCACCTGGGTCGCCAGGGTACTGCCACCGGCAGATTGATCCTGCATATCGAGCGCCTTGCCCACCTGAGATAGTGCCGCCTTGGCAAAACGGGGCCAATCGACCGCCGGGTTGGCCAACGGCTCTTCGTTGCTCAGCAGATCGCGGTTCTCGATAAACAGCAGCGACTGGATGACGAGCGGTGGAATGGAGTCAAAATCCGGATAGTGATGGGTCGGATACTTGAATTGATAGAAGGGCTCGGCGCGGCAATCGTGCAGCGTCAGGCCAGCCTGCACCTTCTCGGTATAGGGCACGAAGAAGCCACGACTGGCGTAGTCATAGAGTGCGTCGGAAAAATGCACCTGCTTGCTGACTTCATAGCCCCGTTGCAGCAGACGCTCCTGCATCATCGGCAGTTGCACATAGCCAAGCCGCTTATCGAACGGGCCATCCTCAGGGAAGGCGATCTGTTTGCTCTGGCCTGGCTCGACCTGATAGGTGAGCTTGGCAGCATAGCGGGAGATCTCCTGAGATTGCAGCTTCGAGGTTTTCATCTCATAGCCAACCAGAGCGATCACCGCCCCCAGGCACAATAAAAAGAGAAAACAGAACAGCCAACGCCACCAGGGACGACGCTTGCGCTTTGGGTTCCCGTCCGAGGTCTGGACAGATGAATCTTGAGATGCCACTTGTGTCAAATCCGTCTGTTCTGATGCGCCCATATCAGCCCCACCATGGTTGCGCAATTTATTGTGTTTCACTCAAGCTTAGTCTTTTCAAGTCAATGGCTTGAAACTATTGACCGCTTTGTGGTGATGGTAACAGGGCAATTCTAAAAAGGGGAGCCGATTGTTGCAGGAGTGGCAGAGATCCGAGCTGATAACAAAACACCGGCCAGTGGCCGGTGTCTCTTAAGCGAAAGCTGAACGCTTATTTGTGAGAGCTCATGCCCTTCAGCTTGGTGCTCAGCTCTTTACGCTCTTTGGAGAGCTCGGCGTTCTTGATGATGTGGTCATCCACGCGCTCTTCATAGTCGGCACGCATGTTGGCGATGATCGCCTGTACATCATCAATGCTCATGCCCGGCTTGATGTAGTCGCTCAGGTTGTCGAGCAGCAGCACGCGCTTCTGGTTGTCACGGATCTTCTTCTCGTTATCCGCAATTTCACGCTTGAGTTTGTTCTGGCGACGGGACATACGCACATATTCCAGTACATCGCTGAAGGTGGACTTGTTTACTTGTTCCATATCGATACCACTGACTTAAGGTTGATAAAACTGGCCAAGTTACACCTGGAACCCGGCAAACTCGGCGCGGGACAGGCAAACTCAAGATGCCCTTACTCTACCGAGTTATAAACGAGATACAACCCTAATCGCGCACTATGAACAGAGTTTGGCCAAAAGTAAACCAGTTAAAATGGCCAGTAATCGATCAGATAAGGGCTTGATATAGATAGAAAATGGTGGAGGTGACAGGGTTTTAGTTCTCTTCCTGCAGATAAATGCTAACACTGGCTGTTTAACACGCTAAAAACACAAAGCCCGGTCATGAAG